>JALOOL010000006.1 GCA_025454425.1 Hydrococcus sp. Prado102
CCAATGCGTCTGCACCAAGCAAGACAGAACCGTCTATGCTTGCAGCAATCGACATCGGAACCAATTCAATCCATATGGTAGTCGTACAAATCGAACCGACGCTACCAGCATTTACGATTATTTCCAGAGAAAAAGATACAGTGCGTTTGGGCGATCGCGATCCGCAAACGGGCAACCTAACGCCACAAGCTATCGAACGGGCGATCGCCACATTACAGCGTTGCAAAGATTTAGCTGTAAGTTGTAATGTAGATCGCATCGTAGCAGTAGCTACAAGCGCGACTAGAGAAGCCCCCAACGGATTAGAATTTTTAAGGCGAGTCGAGTCTGAAGTCGGGGTCGTTGTCGATTTGATTTCTGGGCAAGAAGAAGCGCGACGCATCTATCTCGGTGTCTTATCTGGGATGGATTTTCAAGATCGTCCCCATGTTATTATCGATATCGGCGGCGGTTCGACGGAGTTAGTTTTAGCAGATAGTCAAGAACCTCGCTTTCTCAGCAGTACTAAGGTGGGTGCAGTACGTCTGACGCAAAATCTCATCAAAACCGATCCCATCTCTACCACAGAATTTGCCTATTTACAAGCTTACGTGCGAGGTTTATTAGAACGTGCCACAGATGAATTGCGCCTTTCTATCCAACCGAGCGAAAAACCGCGTTTGGTGGGGACTTCTGGCACGATTGAGACGCTAGCGATTATTAATGCCCTAGAGAAACAAGGGGAAATTCCTAACCCACTCAACGGCTATCAGATGAGTCGCAAAGACGTTCGAGAGATGGTCAAGCGATTTGCACTTATGAATTGCGAAGAACGCGCCGCTATGCCAGGAATGTCGGATAAACGAGCGGAAATTATCCTTGCTGGCGCAGTTATCTTGTCTGAAGCGATGACCTTGCTCGATCTAGAGACAATTATCGTTTGCGAGCGATCGCTGCGAGAAGGCATCATTGTAGATTGGATGCTAACTCACGGACTCATTGACAGTCGGCTGCGCTTTCAAAGCGAAGTACGCCAGCGCAGCGTCATCAAAATAGCTCGTCAATATCAGGTTAATTTAGAGCATAGCGAACGAGTTGCTAATTTGGCGCTCGGTTTGTTCGACCAATTGCAAGGAATCCTTCATACTTGGGGAAGCCAAGAGCGAGAATTACTTTGGGCCGCAGCACTTTTACACGCCTGCGGTTTATTTATCAGCCATTCTGCCTATCACAAACATTCTTATTATTTAATTCGCAATGCTGAATTGTTGGGATTTACTGAAATAGAACTGGAAATGATGGCAAGTATCGCTCGCTATCATCGCAAAAGCAAGCCTAAGAAAAAACACGAAGCTTATAACAAATTAGCCGATGATTATCGAAAGGCAATCAAACAACTGAGCGCTCTTTTACGAATTGCTGTTGCTTTAGATCGCCGTCAGATTGGCGCGATCGTACAATTTGAATGTAAATATGATGCTGAATACAAAACACTACATTTACATCTTTTTACCTCGAATCCCGATGACGACTGTGCTATAGAATTATGGAAGTTAGATTATGAAAAAGGCGTTTTTGAAGAAGAGTTTGGCGTTAAATTAGTTTCTACTTTGGCAGTAATACGAGATGTCTGATTTATGCGGATCTAATTAATTTTTTCTTTTCCTAAAATATAAGGAAGTAATCGAACAATATTTCTAGTATCATCAATACCTCGATGATGAGTTCCTATCAAATTTAATCCTACTAATTTGAGCGCTTGTGCCATGCCATAGCGTTGTTTTAAATTTTGATTTTCTGTAAATAGACGTTTGAGGTTGATATGTTCGCTGGCAATAGGATAGGAAAGTTTATGAAAATTACTATCTTGCTCGAATTGTTTGCGATCGTAATCGCCCCAAGAACCAAAAATAAAATTAGAATATTGTAACTGCCATTGTTTAAAATGCGCGATCGCGTCTGGATAAGTTTCTGCGCGATCGACTTCGGCTTGAGTAATTGATGTTAGCTGTTGGCAAAATTCAGTCAAAATTGGATTGCGTAATGGTTTAATAAATGTTTGAAACTCGCTAACAGTAGTCAGATTTTTTGCGTCTACCATAACAGCACCAATTTCAATGATTTCCATTTCATGACGCTTAATTGTCTGTTTGTCGCAACAAGTTGCTTCTAGATCGATAACCAAAAAATAATCGTAATTTTCTAGCATTAACTTTTTAATTAATTGTTAATATTAACCAGCCTTTTCAAATTAAATAATATAGCAATTCTAAATCAAAACAGTAGCTTAGGTTGAGGCACGAAACCCAATCTCAATAAATTCTGTGGTTTTTTGCTATAGCGTTTTTTACAGCTAGGAAGTACATCTATCTGAGTGCCTACTGCCTTAAAACTATAAGCTGTGTATCTCATCCAGAAAGAGAATTGCTATATCTGAATTACTTATTTGCCACAACAAGTTGCTTCTAAATCGATAACCAAAAAATAATTGTAATTTTCTGGTGTTATCTTCGATCGTACAAATGACGAGCCATACTAGTAAAGACAAGATAGATCGCGCCTTTACCTAGATAAATTATGTTATTTTGATCTAGAGAGTGGATTTAAACGAGGAAAAAATGCGCGTTGCGATCGTTGGTGCAGGACTCGCTGGAATGGCTACAGCCGTCGATTTAGTCGATGCAGGCTGTCAAGTAGAAATTTTTGAATCCCGTCCTTTCGTTGGCGGTAAAGTAGGTAGTTGGATCGATAGCGATGGCAATCATATTGAAATGGGTTTGCACGTCTTTTTTGGTTGCTATTATCAACTATTCGACCTCATGAAAAAAGTCGGAGCATTTGAAAATTTACGCCTCAAAGAACATACCCATACTTTTATCAACGACGGCGGACGAGTAGGAGAATTAGATTTTCGTTTCCTTACAGGCGCTCCTTTTAACGGACTTAAAGCCTTCTTTACTACCTCTCAACTCTCGACAGTCGATAAAATTGCTAACTCCCTAGCATTGGGAACCAGCCCTATCGTGCGCGGTTTGGTAGACTTTGAAGGAGCGATGAAAACCATTCGGAATTTAGATTCGATTAGCTTTGCCGATTGGTTTCGCAAGCAAGGTGGCAATAATGGCAGTCTGAAGCGGATGTGGAATCCTATTGCTTATGCGCTTGGATTTATCGATACCGAGAATATTTCCGCGCGTTGTATGTTGACAATTTTCCAGTTATTTGCTGCAAAAACGGAAGCGTCAATACTGCGAATGCTAGAAGGTTCTCCTTACGAATACTTGCATAAACCCCTGATCGATTACATCGAAGCACGAGGCGGTAAAATTTATACCAGACGGCGCGTGCGAGAAGTAAAGTATCGAGAAGAAGCCGGACAAACGCGGGTTACTGAGATTATAGTTGCTAACGGCGAAACTGAAGACGCGATCGCAGCAGATGCTTATGTATTTGCTTGTGACGTTCCCGGCATTCAGCGTCTCATTCCCCAAGAATGGCGCAAATGGTCTGAATTTGACAACATTTATCAACTCGATGCCGTCCCTGTTGCAACAGTACAACTGCGTTTTGATGGATGGGTAACGGAATTACAAGACTCCCAAAAGCGCAAGCAACTAGAAGAAGCAGCGGGAATCGATAATTTACTTTACACTGCCGATGCTGATTTTTCTTGCTTTGCCGATTTAGCGTTGACGAGTCCTGGAGATTATTATCGTCAAGGACAAGGATCTTTATTGCAACTGGTGTTAACTCCTGGCGACCCTTTTATTAAAGAAAAGAACGAAGATATTGCACAACACGTCCTCAAGCAGGTTCACAAACTCTTTCCCTCTTCGCGCGAATTAAACATGACTTGGTATAGCGTAGTTAAATTAGCGCAATCGCTTTACCGCGAAGCACCAGGAATGGATATCTATCGACCAGCGCAGAAAACGCCTATTTCTAACTTCTTTTTGGCAGGTAGTTACACCCAACAGGATTATATCGACAGCATGGAAGGTGCAACTCTGTCGGGACGACAAGCAGCAAGGGCGATTTTAGAAAATGCGGAACAATTAAAGATGGTAGATAGCAAAAGGTAACAGACAAAAAAACAGTTAACTACCCCCAGTTATCATAATCATAGAGTGGGCGTTGCCAAAAAGATTTTAATCTTCACCCAATAGATTGTTATCGGCAGTGCCTACTATTTTATATTTAACTCTATGTACCTATTTAAAAGATAATGACAACTGTCGTATTGAATTTAAATAATGTTGATTTGACTGACGAACAATTCTATCGTTTGTGTCAAATCAATCAAAATTGGCAACTAGAACGCACTGCTAAAGGAGAATTAATTATCATGCCACCTGTTGGGGGAGTGAGTGGAAGTCGAGAAGCCGATTTTATTAGCTTGCTTTGGTTATGGAATCGTCAAACCCAACTGGGAAAAGTTTTTAGTTCTTCAACAATATTTCGCTTGCCAAATGGGGGCGATCGCTCTCCCGATGCTGCTTGGGTTAGATTAGAAAAGTGGGATACTTTAACTGAAGAAGAAAAAGAAAAGTTTCCGCCAATTTGTCCCGATTTTGTCATTGAATTGCGTTCTCGTACCGATGCACTCGAACCGATTCAAGAGAAAATGCAAGAATATTTAAATAGTGGTTTGCGTTTGGGTTGGCTGATTAATCCGCAACAGCAACAAGTAGAAATTTATCGTTGCGATCGCCCTGTAGAAATTGTACAGTTACCTGTCAGTTTAGCAGGAGAAGATCTCTTACCTGGATTTATTTTGGATTTACCTATTTTTTAATAAGAACTCGTGACTGAGGATTAGGATAAAAAGTAAATAATTTTAATGCGTGACAGCTTAGCTATTTAAGGGTGAATTGAAAATCGTTTTAAACGATCTTGTAACCAACGCGCATCAGCTTTGCGATCGCAAGAAATTTCTAAAACCCGAATTCCTGTTTCGGGGAGAGGATTTAATAACTGTTTTAGTTGCTCCCAAGAAGAAATAAACTTGTGTTCGACGTTATAAGTTTGACATAATTTTGCAAAATCTATATTTTGAGGAGTGGCAAAAAACTCTTCAAATGGCGGTTCAAATTGAGAAATCGGCAGCATTTCAAAAATTCCACCACCATTATTATTAATTAAAATAATAGTCAGATGACCGACAAAATTTTGTTGAATTAAAAACCCATTAGTATCGTGTAAAAGTGCTAAATCTCCCGTTAATAAGATGCTACTGCGATCGCGATAAGCAATTCCCAACGCCGTCGATAATGTCCCATCAATTCCATTTGCCCCGCGATTAAAATAGGGTGTAATGCCACTATTTCCTGGCATCCAAAAGAATTCCATGTTGCGCACGGACATACTATTGGCAATAAAAATTGGCGTATTAGATGGTAGCGTTTGAGAGAGCAACCATGCTACTTTACTTTCTAAAAATGTATTGATTGAGTGCATTGTTTGGTCGATGTTTTGTCTGACTTGCAAATCTTCATCGCACCACTGTTGTAGATAACTATTATCTTTTGAGTTTAAGTGGCAATTGAACCTATTTTCTAACTGTTCTACACCAACGCGCAGATGAACACTTTTTCCATGCAGGGAATCGAAATTTTCTGCACTCGGATCGACTATCCAGCGATGGGGTTGTATCGTTTCTAACCATGTACGAAGTTCTTTACTAGTAGGAAGTTCGCCTAGTTGAACGACAATTTCTGGCGCTAATTGTCGGGACAATTTTTCATTGCGTACAATTAAGTCGTAGGTAGTAATGAGATAGGGATTGAGATCGGCATAATTTCTTAAAGGAGATAAAGCTTCGGCGAGGACGGGATACTGAAGCACTTGAGAAAGCATTGCGATCGCCTGACAATACTCTTTAGGTGTATGAGAATGAGCGATGCCAGCTATAATAATGCCTCGCTTACAAGATAACCATTCTTGAGGAATAGGCAATGAAGCGAGGGGAATCGATGAAGGGGAAGTAAAAGCAAAAAAGTCTTCCCAATCCAATGCTTGAGGTGCTTCTGTATTCAGTTGTGGAGTAGGCGCAAGCGGATCTCGGAAGGGAAGATTGAGATGGACGACACCTGGGGTTGGAAAACGAGATCGCTCCCAAGCATAAATCGTCGTTTGTCGCAAGTAGCGCAGCATTCCCAAATCGACATCGGGAACGGCTAATTCAGTTTGCCAGTTTGGATAATTCCCAAATAACTTAACCTGATCGATGGTTTGTCCGGCATGACAATGACGCAATTCTGGCGGTCGGTCTGCGGTGATGACAACTAAAGGAACGCGACTTTCTTTAGCTTCGATAATGGCGGGATAAAAATTAGCGCCTGCGGTTCCAGAAGTACAAACTAATGCTACAGGCAATCCCGTTCTTTTGGCGATTCCTAGTGCGAAAAAGGCTGCCGATCGCTCGTCTAAAATAGGAATAGCTTTTATCTTACGATGCCGAGCAAACGCAACCGTTAGCGGTGTCGAACGAGAACCAGGACAGATAATGGCAGATATTAATCCCAAGCGAGACAGGGTTTCTACTGCCACAGAAGCCCAAAGAGTATTAGTATTGCGAAAGTCGAGGAGCATGGAGAAAGATTAATAGTTCTTATGTCGCAGCTACTTAGGAATTATGATTATCCATCACAAAGGCTATTTTTTTTCTAAAGATTTTACTCTTAAGGTATGTAACCGATCGAGAAACGACATATCGTTATGTTGCAAAAATATCTTTACAAAAACTTGTATGAGGTATGGTTAAATTTGAGCCTAGGTCATAAAATAACTTCGTAATTGTTCGAGGGCCCGATGAACGGGATTGAGTACGCGTTTCCCTTGCGCACTCAAAATATTTGAAAAAGGAACGATTTCGATCGCGCTGTTACTATAAGCGATCGCTTCTAATCCTTGCACGAAATCTGGAGTCCATTGATTTTGACCGACAGGAATGTTTTGAATTTGCAACCATTTGAGTAGTTGCGATCGCGCAATCCCTGGCAAAATCCCACCTTCTATAGCAGGAGTCCACCAGCAACCCTCTTTCCATCCCCAAAGATTTCCAGTACTAGTTTCTAGCCAATTCCCTCGATTGTCAAGCAAAATTGCTTCTTTTGCGCCTATTTTTGCTGCTTTTTGACCAGACAGCCACGCACTCAAATAATTTCCTGTTTTATGATTGGCAAGCGAACGTCTAAATAAAGGGTCGTCAGCTACCCAACCGACAACGCCTTGCTGTTGGCGTTGTTGTAAATCCTGGGGTAGGGAACGTCCAATTATCCACTCTCGCCCATCAGCAAAAATCGCCATTCTCAGAATGGGATAGTAAGATAGCAAACTTTCTGCCCCTTGTCGCAACCGTTTCCAGTTAGGGAGTTGCCAATCGAACGCTTGTATGCTGTGGTGCAAGCGAGCGCAGTGTAAAGTCCAATGCGTCAAAGGACTATCGAGCGATCGCTCATAGACGCGCAACGTCGTAAAAACCGTTGCTCCATAAAGCAGACCGGAATCTCCAATACTAATAGGTAGCGTATCGTCTTGATTTAATTTGCCATCGTACCAAAACATTAGAATTCCAGACTTTGAATTCTAAATTGTGAAAGCTAAGCATCGCTTTCACTGAAAAAAAAGATATTGATTTGCTTGAGTTAGTTAGAAAAGCAAACCAATTCTATATTTGATTAATTTCTGGTAATTATAGTTACTAATTTTATAGACAAATATCTACAGTATTAGCTTTGTAAGGTTTTACTCTTACTGGGTGAACTACGCACCGCACTATCGAGTCTTGTTGAGAGAACAACGAATTCCCGACTACTTTTGTTAACCTTTATTTAATTATCTCGTTAAGTTAATAATTGCTAACGTTTCAACAGAGGCATTGAACTTGATTATCAGTGGTTGCTTGTCAACGCTTGGTTTTTCACCTACTTAACTTAAGTCTTCGACATTTGGTTAGTACCATTTTACCAAATTTGACAAAATTTAGCTATATTTTCGGCAAAATTTCCACAATACATTCATTGCCCGATCTTTTGACCAAAAAATCGGGATACAAACCTCTTCTAATAGGGAGAAGAGTTTTTGGCTTTGAGTTCAAGCTTTTTCCAAAAACAACCATAAAAGCCTTCTTAAAACTTACTTTGACCTTTAAACTTTCTTACCTTCTCCCTCATAAAAGCCCTCTGCCCTCTGGAGGGGCTGTGTGGCGAGGAAACCTCGCCACCTTGTATGCCCCGTCCCTCTGCCTTCTTTTCACCTACTCTTAAAATAGACACAAGATACTATCTTTTCAAGTCTATGCTACTCAATTACGATCCTCGCCACTGCTACCCCTCGCCTGAAGACTTACCCGACTCCGATGATACTCCTGTGGATAACGAACTACAAGATTTGATTCCTGGTTTATTAAAAGCGACTCTCGCCTTAATTTGGTCGGATAGGATGAATTGGTTTTTTGGGGTAGATATGGGGATATATTACGATCCTAACGAATCTGCGATCGTACCCGATGGTTTTTTGAGCGTTGGCGTTCCTCGCATTATCGATGAAGACTTACGCCTCAGCTATGTGCTTTGGGAAGAACAAAAACTTCCTATTCTAGTATTAGAAGTTGTCTCTCAGAAAAGACGAGGCGAATACAGCACTAAGAAAGATTTTTATGCTCGCATGGGAATTTTGTATTATGTCGTTTATAATCCCGGACGCAAAAAAAAACCTCGTTTAGAAGTTTATAAATTAGAGCAGGGAGAATATATCTTGCAACGAGGGGAACCTGTCTGGTTAGACGAATTAGAGCTAGGAATCGGACGAGAACGAGGAAGTTATCAAGGAGTTGAGCGAGAATGGTTATATTGGTACGATCGCGATGGAAATCGTTATTTAATACCAGAAGAACGCATTCAAGAGGCACAAGAGCAAGTTCGACAGGCGCAACAGAGAGCGAAAAAACTAGAAGAACGTTTGCGAAGCTTAGGTATTAATCCTGACGAGTTATGACAATAATGGCGATGTTGCAACGCGATCGCATTTAACTATTAAGTTTTACGCCTAACTGTTCCATTGACTAATTAGAGGTTAAATTGTCTGCACCTAGAAACTTCTGCCACATTGCTTGCCAAAAAGATTTCTTTTGAGAGACTGTAATAGAAGCAGTCGCAGGCATTCCCGATCGCAAGGGAATGTCTTTATCGTCAAGCGCTAAAGACTGCTTGTCTAAACTAATTTTGGCAGGTATCCCATAAAAATGATGAATCGCATCGGGAGGCAGTGCATCCGAACCCACTAAAATCACTGTTCCATGAAGATTCCCCAAACGATTTAAAGACAACGCATCTATACTGAGATCCGCTTTCATTCCCGCTTGAATCGAATCGAGATCTTCTTTAGGAATTAAGACATCTACCAATAGATGTCGGTCATCGGAATTTAATTTTAATAGAGTTTTAGTGCGATCGCTTCCCACGCCGAAACCAGGAGAAGCCATCACCTGAGAAACCGTTCCCGCTACGGGTGCTTTTAGAATAAATGAGTTTGAGTTTCCTTTGAGGCGATCTATTTGGCGATCGAGGTCGGCAATTTGTCTGTCGTTTTCAACAATAATTTTGGTTAACTGAGAGTCTATTTCGGTAATTTGTTTTTTGTTATCCGCGATTTGTTTTTGGAAGTCAATCGTTGGTTTGGGAGAGTCATTGCGAACTTGTGCGGGGGGTTCAACTAATTGCTCCGTCGCGCGATCGAGCATTAATTGCAAGCGTTCTCGTTCGGAACGCAATCGCTTGAGTTCGGCTTTTTGAGAACGGACGACTTGTTGTTGCTCGGTATATTGAGCGCGCGCGATCGCCCCAACTTTGACCAAGGGTTCGATTTTGCCGAGTTTTTTTTGTGCGGTCATTAAACGATCTTGGGACTCTTCTAATTGCGTTTGATATTGCGCGAGTTGTTCTTGCAGTTGTGCGACGGCGATGTTGGCGAGCGTTTTTTGGGAATCGTCTTGGGAGTTATCCTCCCGAATCGTCGTATTTTGGTCGTTTTCAACTGATGCCGTCGAATTTTCGAGCAATCGCGCTTCTAACTGTTGGTTGGCTGCAAGCAAGGATGCACGATTCCTCACCAAAAATGCCGATTCTCTAGACAGCTTTAGTTGTAAAATCGCTCCTTCTACTCGCGTCATACTAACGTTTTTTTCAAGCGAGAAACGATAAAATTGATTTTGAGCGACGAGTGACTGGCGTTGATTTTCTAAAGATTGAAGCTTCTCATAAGAAACGATCGCGTCAAATTCTACTAATGGCTGTCCCTTGTTAACTTTTTCTCCCTCTTTAACAAAAACTGCCTTAACTACTTTATTTTCTGGAATCTGCATTTCTTTGACATTACTGCGCGTTGTCAGATGTCCTTTAACGACAATCGTTCGCTCTGCTTGAATTTCTATTTGCGTAAAAAGCGTCCATACTATACTTAAGGTTGCCAATCCCACAACTGTCCAAATAACTTTTCTCAAGCCGATGGGATATCTAGCAGAACTACCTTTTTTTTCTGCACGAGAGCGTTTATTCCCATCAACCGTTTGGGCGACATCCTCAATTTTTGACCAGGGTCGGGGTTTTTGGTTTTGAGATCCCTTTGTTTGTCCGTCTACTACTAGTACACGCTTTTTTTGCCTATTGTTGGCGTTGGGAGGTTGGCCATTTGAGAAGTTCATGGTCGCTCATTGTTAGGAGAGTTAGCAAGGTTGCAGTAGCGCTTGACGATTATGGTAACTTGCAGAGTTCTCAGGTACTGTTAACCATCTTAAGGGATAATGTCTGACGCGACATCAAGCAGTTCATTATCGGTAGATTATCGTCTTTTCTCTACCGATCTTCGATTTACAGTCTCCTTCGCTCTTCTTATAAGAAAATGATTCAATTTTGTAACAACCATATAAAAAATTAATATTAATTATCTGGCTGTTCTGATTGGGAAGACTCGATCGGTGACCAGTGACCAGTGACCAGTTTCATCAATACTTTCGACTTTCGACTTCCGACTTTCGACTTCCGACTTCCCAATCGCCCAAATCTCAAAAAATTAGTTACTTATGTTCGGTAAAGCTTTATCTTAAATATAAGTGTATATAATTCTTGGTTATTTATTGAATGTTTGAGGATGTTTGCGATCGCGTCCGTTTATTGCTTTTTTTATGTATATTTTGCTATTTTTTGGTTGATTTTTGCTAGCTTTTTATGAAGCATACACATCAATTATAAGCCAAAATTCGCTTCTATCGGTTGTTTGCCCAAAAACAACAATGAAGCAATAATAAGCCACATCATGTAGTTGCTATCTAGCTAACATCTAATCGAATTCTTTACTTTTTGCCTCTAATTTAAACCTTGAGAAATTTATATTTTTTAAGAAAAGCGAATAAGTCTCTGTTGACAAGTATAAAGAGAAACAGGTAAAAAGAAAAAGCTTATCTAAGCAATCTATTCAAAACCGACTTTATGAAAATTAAGTTTTTGTATGTGCGAGGCTCTGTTTCTTCACCCTACAGAAAAAATAGTGAAAATAGCTGTTAATCAGAGTCTTATCGTACATAAATATCTTGATTAGTCAAGCATTTCTCAAAAAAAAAATTGCCAAAAAAATTTTATATTTGTCTGTAAAATTACCGAATAATAGCGAATCTATGTCATAGTAAGAAGGGAAAAACTTTGGTATCAGCAAATCTATGAATGTCAACCGACAAAAAGCAAAGTTTTTTTCGATCCCCAATTGTCCTAAAAATCATGGTCTTTAGATAAATAAGGAGCGAACTAATGGAATCTTCGGCAGCAAATTTTTTACAGCAGGCTTCACTCAGTCAAAATGGTTTAACTCCTCGTATGGAAGTTCATATAGTAGATAAAAATGATATTTTTTATAAAAAAGGGAGAATGCTAGCTGAAGAAGTTTATCGTAAAGTCTGGAAAACCGAACACTTAATTGACGGAAACGATTATGCAATCGTGATTTCCCAAAACGGTTCGGTAGTAGGAAATATTAATCTTCAATTGCGATCGGAAAAAAGATTACTCAAAAGCGAGATTTTTTTTGGTCAAGAACACTGGCAAAGCTATTTTCAAGGTTCGCCGATGAATGTAGCCGAGCTATCCGCGCTAGCATTGTCTGACGATCTACAATCGGAAATTAGACGACCGATTATGATGATGCTCATTTTGGGAACGCAGATTTTAAGTCGTGCTTTAGATATTCAGTTTTACGCAACCATTCAACACGATTTTTTAATGCGAATTTTGACCAAAAGCTTGCAGCTACCTTTTTTTCGGAATGAGAACTCAAGCTTACCTCAAGGACAAGTTCCCGACGATTTGTATTGGAATCGGCAAGAATCGCCAAAACTATATTATTTAGATACCAAAAATAATGAAGCCATAAGCACTTGCGCGTCGTTTTTTTCTTATCTTCACATAGCAGGAATCCAAACGTCTTTCCTTCCCAGAATCAAAACCAATAATATTCCTTTCTCTACATTTAGGAAAAATTGGTATCTCGAAGCGGTAACCTGTCATTAGATCGTTAAAATCACTTCAAATAACGATAAAGATTTTATCGATCTTGCTAGCAGCACTTTAAGTAATGGTTAATGTGTTGCATTTGCACGTCGTTAGACAATTTAATAGTGTTTCTCATAGCTATGAGGTACATCCAACTGGGCCGCGCAGGAGGCAAACAACCGACGCGCACTCGCTCCGCGAGCGAATGCGATGCTCAAAGACGCATCGGCGTCCGAGCAACGCTGCCATCTGCCTTAAAACTACAAGTTATGTACCTCATCTAAAAGAAAATTGCTATAGGTATAGACTCAGCTTAACGCCTTGCTAGTTCTGGCTTTCGTCCCAGCAAACCCGTCATTAATTGAAGGGCAAAAATTTTCAATGGGGGAAGATGTTGCATTATCCACAAACCCAGACGACGCACAGCTACAATAAGCAGCCAGTTGTTAGAAAATAGTCGGTCTAAAAAGTCGGTAAATCCTAGAATTGCTAGATTTTCTTGCTTGCGCCAACGTTCGTAACGTTTTAGGACTTGCAGGTCGCCGATATCTTCAGCTTGGTACGCTTCTTTTAAAATTTGCGCGATCGCTGCTGCATCTCGAATCCCCAAATTTAAACCTTGTCCGCCGACGGGATGGCAACAATGCGCGGCATCCCCAATCAAAGCTAGTCTGGGTTTCGTATAGCGATCGCACTGCATGAGTTGCACGGGAAATAAATAGCGATCGCTCGCCATTTCTAATCGTCCGAGCAATCCCCCCATATACTCTTCAAGCTTTGTCAAGAATTCTTTCTCATCCAATTCTTGTAATGCTTTAGCTCGCTCGTGGGGAGCCGTCCAGACAATCTGACAGCGATTTCCTGGTAGGGGTAAAACTCCCATCGGGCCAGTGGGCCAAAACCGTTCAAAGGCGATATCATTTTGAGGGGCTTCGTGTTTAATAGTAAAAGCGACGCACGATTGCCAGTATTTCCAACCTCGCGTCTTAATTTCTGCTAGGGAGCGAATTCGCGATCGCGCTCCATCTGCTCCAATAACTAATTTTGTGCGAATCTGACGTAATTCGCCTTCTACTGTCACTGATATGGTTGCAACCGATTTTTGATATTCAACCCCTTCAACTTCCGCCGGACACAACCAGCTAATATTAGAGCAGTCTGCAATAAAGTTTTGTAGTGCTTTCAAAACGACGTGATGTTCTGCGACGTAACCCAGAAAATCCGTTTTTAAATCTGCTGTTTGGAATTTAACGATACTAGGAAAGTTAGCATCAGAAAGGCGAACGTGGCTATATTTACCGATGTGAGGAAATATATCTTTCCATACGCCGATGCCTTCAAAAATGCGTCCTGACAGTACAGAAAGAGCATAAGCTTGTTTTTTAGCTGCTGCTTTTTCAAGAGTTTGTGCTTCGATTAACAAGATTTTTAACCCAGAATCCTTGAGAGCGCAAGCTAAGGTTGCTCCCACGATTCCACCGCCGACAATCGCTAAATCACAATCAAAATTTTTCTCATCTTTATTAGCACAATTAAGCTGTTCTAGCGTCATCTTTAAAGATTATTTAATGAAATGATAAAAAAGTTTATTTTCTTTTATTGTGACGCGATCGCGAGTTGCAAGCAAGTTAACGTCCTTCGTCCTTTGGAAGACGAGGTAGACAAGGTAGAATTTTGTACAGACGCGATATATCGCGTCTCTACGACTTTCGACTTACGTCCAAGGGACGGGCTACGCCAACGAATGAACGACTTTGTATTAACTGGTCACTGTAAAGATCGCACCCAAGCGCGAAAAGCTTTCATTGTTTTATTTCGACCTTCAATGTGACACTGGTTGAGGAATTGAGGAATCATTTCTCTCAAAGGTAAATTAGGGAAATTCGGACTAAATTTAGACTCAATATATTTGCCGTTTTGCAGTACGTTAATCTGTAAACTATTTTGCTCAAATCTCCACAATTCGGAAACGCCCAAAGATTCATAAATACTAGGATGAGTGCGGGAAGTCACATCAATTTCTAAGGCTAAATCTGGAGGCGGATCTATGGTCAAGTCGAGTCGTTTTTTCCCTCTAACGGCTGCTTCATTTTGAATATAAAAACAGTTATCTGGTTCTATTCCTTGACTCATTAATTGATTTTTAAAAGTAGTAGAACCTAGAGGATAAACTTCAATATCGAGTTCTTCTAAAAGTACCTTAATTAAATCTCCAATCAGTTCTTTATTGGATTCATGCTCTGGCAGTGGTGTCATAATCTCTAACATTCCATTGTCATAAGCAACTCTAGCAGAGCGATGTTCTCCTAATTCTTCTAAAATTGCTTCAAACTCTTGCCAGCTTATATCATTTAGTAATACTCGCTGTCCTGGCGGTACAATCAATCGCTTCAATTCTAATAACATTCTTTTTCTTTCAATTAATATCGAAACTATTTTTAATTTGGTAAAGATAATTAAATGTAAAATGGTGGGTAATGCCAAAAAATTTCTAACTTTTATTCTTAATCTATTATACGCATTACCCACCCTACAGTGATTTGAACTGGTCGCTGATAACTGTTAAAAGCGATCGCCCACCTAGTTAAACTTCTACTTCATCAGCATAACTTTGTTTGCGAGTAAATTCAAAAGCTCCCGCCAGAGAACCCCAAACTAATTCATCCGTTTCGGGATCTAAACCGCGATCGATACTAAATAATTTATGTTCGTCAACCTCGAAACTATTATCGAGATAAGTAGTCTTTTCATTGCGGACTACAATACAATTTTTTCCGGGTTTAATATAACCCTTGAAACTGTTTCCAGTCCAATCGACAAACATATCGCAACCTTCCATTTTTTCGATGCGATCGCTCGTTAATTTTTGCAAGCGTTCTAAATCGCGAGAAGCACCAAAAAACTCTTCTTCATCTTTAACTTTGTAGTTTTCTAATTCAATGCGATCGCCAATTATAGCTAATTTTAATACTCTCAACCGATAAGGCGTATTGAGCATAAAATCGTATGCTTGTTCGAGAAATAAACTAGTTCCTTCAAGTAAGGATAAAGGTAACGGACGCATACAAACGCGAATATGAGCGAATAAAGGCGGATTTGCCCAAGCTTGTTCTTGATTGCTGAAATCTGCTGCCATCCAGCTAGCTAATGTTTTGATATCGGTTGCGTGTGACATAGAGATTTGGGATTTTGAATTTAGCTTTCAATTAAACGAAAGACAAGAACTTGATTGACTTGTTCGTTTTTAAAATTATCGTCGCTAACTAGCACTAATAACTGACTGCCATCTGGTAATTTTTGTCCGAGGGTCATTCCTTCTAAATTATCTAATTCGATACCCAACTCGCTTAAATCCAACAACAATTTTTTCCGTAAGGGAACAACTTTACTTAGAGGCCCTTGGAAAGCCAGAATGCGCGAGGTATCAGTAGCATTGCTGTTAACAATTTGATAAATTTTAGCCCCAAAGCCAGATAAACCAAAAGTTCGCTCTAAACTGAGAAGATAACCTTCTTTTTCTAGTGCTGTCAATTCACACAGTCCGCTAGCAAGTACGTCATTTGCTGACGGATCTAATAGATAGAGATGTTCTGCTACTAATAGAGGTTCGTCAATGGGATTGACGACATAGTGCATCAGACGAATTCTAGTATCTTCTTGAGGGGTTTTTGGGGGACTGTCTTGCAAGAGTGCTGATTCGGTTGCGGTGAACAAGCGAAAAGGATCGTCTTTTAAGACGCTGCTTAATCCTAGCGTCAACGCTTCAAAACCCAAGTTATCGCGAATGCCGCGAGGTTGTGCGTCAGCAGCTTTTGAATCGTCAAAAAAATAACGCTGAGGAATTTTGAGACTTTTTAAGGTTTCTCCCGTTTTTAAATCAAATTCTCCGATAAAAGGGCGTACTTGTTTGCCAATCGCGCCTTCACTGGAAATATATAATGTATCTCTTGGAGACAGTCCAATTCCTTCTAAATCGATCTCTCCTGCGGGATAAGTTTCTCCTTTTTCGTTTTTGAGAAAAGTGACTCCTTCTATGTCAATTTTGTCAATCCCTAGTTGACCTGTGTCTGAAGATTTAAGCTTGAGATTGAGGGTATAAAATCGTGCGGGAGCAAGATTTGAGCGGTCGTCAGAGACAACATAGAAACGATTTCTTGGGCGATCGTAAGTAATCCCAGATAAACCCCCTATAAGTGTATCTTGAAATGTTTGTTTGGGTAACTGATATTCTCCTACAAATTCTAAAGAAAGATCGAGAAACATTCGTTCTTCAGCACTGACTCTTCTTATCGATCCACAAGCAGTTAAGCTTAAGATTAATAGAATTCCAACGATCGCTCTAAATAATAATTTCATCATATATTGTTGGTTGATAATGGGAAAGTGAGGGAGTAAGGGAGACACAGAGACAAAGGAGAATATATACTTTCGATTTTTGAGTTCAAAAAACTTTCGACTTTCGACTTTAATTAAAACTCCCATCCTAAGTTTCTGGTCTTACTTTCGGGAGATAGATTAGTCAGACCATCTGTATAAGCTTCCTTAACTTTTTCAAAAATATAGTCATAAACTTCTTGGAATTTATCGAATTCATCCCAAAAAAGTTTAAATTCTTTTCCCCAAGGTAAAATACCAATAATATAATTATCTATCACTTTCTCCAGCGTTAAAGAAATGTTAACCGTTTCTGAGGTCGATCGCTCTGGTTGACTGGGGTCTTCGTATACAGTAATCAGAATACTAAAATACATTACACCGCGATCGTCGCTTGTAATCTCTGACTTTTTAACTGGACATTGAAAATAGTCGCTCATTTTCTTTACAAACACATTCACAAAATCTTGGCGTGTCTGCATAGAATCTAAATACTCTTTTCGTGCAGTTGCGTAAGCTTGACAAAGTTCTTCAAATTTAGACATTGTAAACCTTTCTAAGCTATGGTTAGGAACATATAGAATTCATTGATAACAGATGGGCGATCGCATCTATTTTTCCAGGATACTAAACTCGGTCATTGCTTTTGCTATCATTTTTTTGACAGGAACGACAGTTCATGTCTCGCCAACTCTTGCTCAAAATGAAGATGAATTTCTCGACCCGCTAGAACAACCCGTACAAGATCCTTTGCTTCCTACAGCAAAGCGTTCTCTATCTCCTCTCGAACGCCGTCAACTGGTCGAGGCGTTAGATAATCTTAACGCAGAGGCGCAAGCGCAACTACAAGCAGGAAATATAGATGCAGCTTTTCCTATTTGGTATCGCGAATTGAGATTGAGAAGAAGTCTCGGACGGATTGAAGAGATAAATGCTTTAGGAAGAGTCGGACAAGTTGCTTGGGAAAGAACCCGTAGAGAAGACGTACAAATTATTCTCAAACGATTGAATGTCGTTCAACAACAAGCAGAATTAGAAGCGCCTCTCTCGCCAGAATTATTACAAGCATTCGCTACAGCTTACGAACAGATTCATAGTATTAATGATTCTATTAATATTCAGCAAAAAATTCTGACAAACGCTCGTAAAACAGGAAATCTTAGTCAAGAAAATGCTATTTTGCAAAAACTCGGACAATTGTATTTAGCTAAGTTTGACTATCCCAATGCTGCCAAAATTTATGAAGAGTTATTGACGCGATCGCAAGCACAACAAAATACTTACAATGAAGGAATTTATTTACAACAATTAGCCGAAATTTATAGCAATGCGCTACAACCCGACAATGCAGTAAAAATTAAAGAACAATTAGCTAGGCGCTATTTAAGTGAAGGAAAACAGCAAGAAATTCCCAGATTAAAATTGCAGATTGGAGCCGATTATGAAGCGCTAAAACAACCCGAAAAAGCCTCTCAAAACTATCAAGAAGCTTTTTCTTTGGCTTGGTCATTACAGGAATTTGGAACCGCAGCAGATGCTTTAATTAAATTAGGCGATCTCTATCAACAGCATAACCAAGAAGATTATGCCCTACAAATTTATCAAGAATTAATTAAAGTCAATCAACAATCTTACGATTATTATGGTTTGATGCAAACTTACGATCGCATCGGACAAATTCATTTAAAACAAAATAACTATCCTCAAGCTTTAGCCGCTTTTCAAAAAGGTTTAGAAATCGCGCGATCGCTCAACTATCGACAAGATTATTTTCTCTCCCAAATCGAGCAAATTAATAACCAAAAATAAACAACCTCGCTAATCAAATTAGTCGAGGTAGAGAGGAGAACTTGTTTATCTATGGTGCGAGCGAGTGATAAAATGACCGAGACAATTTTATATTTTGGATTAATTGGATACGATTTAACTAAAATACGATCGAGATCTTGTATTTTAATTTGTGATACTGATGGTGTCATCCCCTAAAAATACCATCAGTTTGTCTTCTAACCTGCGGAGTCTAGGATTCACTACGTAAAGCTTTAATAATATCGATTCTAGTCGCACGCAAAGCCGGGAAAAAACTTGAACCAACACCAACTAGAAGCGCTGCTCCCATTGATAAACCCGCATTACGGGAAGAGAATTCGTAGGGAGCTTGAATGACTGTGGTTGTAGCTGTACGTGTTAAACCGTGTACTGTCGCGATCGCAATTGCTCCCCCTACTATGCTAAGTAATATTGCTTCGAGGATAAACTGCAACATCACTTCTAATTGACTTGCACCCAAAGCGCGTCTAATGCCAATTTCCTTAGTCCGTTCGATAACCGAAGCAACGGTAATATTCGCAATGCCAACTCCTGCGATAACTAAAGCAATTAATCCGACTCCAGCAAGCGCATAATTGGCAATTGCTTGAGTTTCCTTTTCTCTGAGCAGATCTCCTGCATTGTCTTCTACATAAACACTCAACTGAGGATAACGCTGGGATAAAATTTGTTGAACTTTGGTTGTTAAATCGGTAATATCTTCCAAACGGTGAGGACTAATTTGTGGTTCGCTAAAATGAGCTTCTCCTTCTAAAACATTAGCAAAGTTTTCTGTCATCCAAAGCGTGCCACGGACGTTAGGATCGGAATCGCCCAATCGACTTTGCGTAACCCCTATAACGATAAAACGAAGATTAGAGGAAAATATCGCTTGATTAAGAGGATTTTGCCCCCTAAACAAAGCAAAGGCTAATTTTTCATCAACAATTGCTACTTGACGGTATTGGTCAAAATCAGTCCGATTAAAAAACCGACCTCGTACCATTTTTCTGCCAGTTGTTTCTAAATAATTAAGAGAAACACTATTAACTGAAACTTTGTCAAGCTGTCTATCTTCAAATTGAATCGAACCTGAATTTTTTACATAACCGAGAGTAGAAATCGAGCGAATATTAGGGATCGACTGTTTTAAAACTTGTCGATCTGTTTGGGTTAATTTAACTTCTTCACCAAACTCAGAAATTAGAATGGGTAAAATGTAAGGCTTATCTCTGAGTGCTAATTTTTCTGCAATTTGAGTGTTGGAGATGGTTTGGATATTTAAAGTAGTGTTTACTGCTGCTACACCCATGAAAACGCCCAAACTAGTGAGTCCAGAGCGTAGTAAATTACTCGACAGTGATTTCCAGGTCATCATCAATAGGTCAGCGATTGGTAATCCCATAACAAGCTTCTACCTAGCAATTAACGGAGTTTCAGGAGTTAGAGATAAATCTGAAGGAGCGATGACTAATTTATTTCCTGCTTGAAGTCCAGAAGTAACTTCTACTTGTTGTAAGCCTTCTAGTCCTATGGCAATCGGTTGTTTTTTGGCTTTACCTTTACTATTTTGAATCCATACAAAAGGTTGTATTTCTGTACGCTGTATAGCTTCTGGAGGAATAGCTATAACATTCTGTCGGCGAGCAGTGACGATCTCAACGCTAACTACGCTACCTGGGATGAGAGTATTGCTGGGTCGATCTAATACAACTTTAGTATCTACTTTAGTTGGCGCGTTACTACCAGAAGAAGTTTCTGAGGAAGTAGAGGAATTCGCATTGGTATTTGGGACGGTAGCTTGGGGAGATAAACTGATGATTCTACCAGTAAAGGCTTGGGATTTAGGGCCGATAATGCCGATCTTGGCAGTTTGGTTAATTTTTACTTGTAAAGCATTAAGTGTGGTTAATTGTACTCTAATAATTTCTTGGCTGGGATCGCCTAAAGTTAATAAGTTGCTTTCGGTTTTAGTGCCATCGCCATTTTTGACATAGACTTTTAATACAATACCGTTAGTCGGTGCTATAACTAAGCGATCGCCAAGTTGTTGCTGCAATCTTTTGAGTTTTTCTTGACCGTTACGAACGTCGAGTTCGGCTTTTTTTTCTTCAAGTTGGGCATCTTTTAATTGAGAACGCGCTTGCTCGAAGTTATCTCGATCGGTTCGCAATTCGGTTCTCGAAATTACTCCTTTTTGTTGCCATTGCTGAAATTCTCTATAGCGAGCTTCTTTTACTTTTAATTGTTTTCTTGCTTCTGCGACTTGTTCGCGACGACGATTGAGATCGAGTTGGGTTTTTGCATTTTCTACCAGTTGTTCTTGATAACTTTCGATCGCCGCGCGATCGCGCAATACAATAAGCGTCTGTCCCTTATAAACGCGATCGCCTTCTTTGATTTTGACTTGTTCTACTGTTATTTCTTTAGGCGATTTAATGGTTTGCTGTCCCCCTAACTCAACTGTGCCGCTTGCGGTGACTGTCGTTTCTACCGTCCCTTTTTTTACCGAATGCAGGTTAACTGATATGGGTTGTGGCGTTTGATAAAAATATTTTTTATAACCAACCCAGCCCCCCATAAGGGTGACACCTAATAACCCAGACCCAACCAGCCAAGGGATGGCTCGACGATAGTGATTTTTTTTCTCTGGCACGGTTTTAGTCAATCTAATCTACTTCATCCCCACAGCACTTATTGCTATTTTGGTTGTTGTCGATTTTACTATTATTAATAACTTTTATCAATTAGCTCGATGATTAATTAATCGTTAAGCGCGTATAATTTACTTGACAAGTGTTTTCATGTTCGGTAATGTTTATGCAGATCGAGTTGCTACAAAAGCTAAAACTTCTCAATAAATCGATAGCAAATGCCTAATCTATAAGGCATACAACAATTGTAGGGATTATAGTATTTTGTCGCTAAATCTCCAAAACATATTTTTAAGGAAGTTCGTTGTAGTTACCAAACTTAACAAGAACTTTCATGGCATTGTCTGAGATAAGTTCTCAACTGCGATCGCGTTGCTGGAGGCTTATCGTTTAGCACTATGACTAACGACAAAGCTAACACAACTCGATACAACGAGAAAAATTATTTCTCTGAAAAGGAATAGCAGACTAATTCGCAATCTTAATCGCCACTAAGCGCGATCGCGCTTGGCTTGTATATTCAGTGTTTTGAAGTACGATGAATCAATCTGTCAGAAATTTAGAAAGCCTGCATAGCTGTAAAACCGCGATCGAGATTTTACGCAAAAGAAGCTATTTACAGCCGGATGTTGATGCTTTTACTTTCTTAGAAGATGGGGAGACAGCAACAGCAACCCTGACTTATCGAGAATTAGATTTACACAGTAGAGCGATCGCGGCTCAACTTCAAGCGCTCAATTTAAGAGGCGAACGTGCTTTATTACTTTATCCTCCAGGACTAGATTATATTGCTGCTTTTTTCGGTTGTCTTTATGCTGGCGTTATTGCCGTGCCTGCCTATCCACCGCGCAACCAACGTAACACGCCTAGAATACAAGCGATAATATCGGATGCACAAGCCGCGATCGCCTTAACAACTTCAACTGTTCAGTCTCAAATACAATCTCTTTTAGCCGACAAAGTAGGTTTGAACCATTTAAGATGGTTGACGACTGACACCATCAATCCCAATCTCGAAAGTGATTGGCAAGAGCCTTTTCTAGATGAAGATGCGATCGCTTTTCTGCAATATACATCAGGTTCTACAGGAACGCCCAAAGGAGTCATCCTCACTCATGGCAATCTGCTTCATAATGCTGCCATGACTTACCGTTTGATGGGACATTCACTGAGTAGTAAATTTGTCTCTTGGTTGCCAACTTATCACGATATGGGATTAATTGGAGGCATTCTACAACCCTTATATGGTGGGTTCTCTTGTATTTTAATGCCTCCGTCAGCCTTTTTAGCGCGTCCCTATCGCTGGTTAAAAGCTATCTCTGACTATCAAGGGACTACTAGCGGCGCGCCGAATTTTGCTTATCAATTGTGTATTGAGAAAATTACATCAGAACAATTAGAAACATTAGATTTCAGTAGCTGGAGTGTAGCATTTAATGGAGCCGAACCGATACGAGCGAATATATTAGAAGAATTTTGTGCAAAATTTGCACGATGTGGTTTTCGCCCAGAAGCATTTTATCCCTGTTATGGGATGGCGGAGTCAACTTTAATGATTTCTGGTGGTTTTAATGCAAACCCACCCGTGTTTAAAACTATTTGCGGAGATGCTTTAGAAAAAAATCGAGTTGTTGAAGCTAGCGTTAGTAGTAAAGATGCTCGCACTTTAGTCGGTTGCGGTCAATCTCTACCGGAACAACAGATTATTATCGTCAATCGTGAAACATTAACTCGCTGTCAAGCTAATGAAGTTGGCGAAATATGGGTATCGGGAGCGAGTGTAGGCAAAGGTTATTGGCATCGTTTTGAAGAAACACAAGAAACTTTCTCAGCTTGCTTATCAACGGGTGAAGGAGCTTTTCTACGGACTGGAGATTTAGGATTTTTAGATAATGGCGAAGTTTTTATTACGGGTAGAGCTAAAGATTTAATTATAATTCGCGGTCGTAACCTTTATCCTCAAGATATCGAGTTAACAGTAGAATGTAGTCATCCTTCGTTGCGCTCTGGTGGCGGTGCAGCTTTTTCCGTAGAGGTGGAAAATGAAGAAAGGTTGGTAGTGGTACAAGAATTAGAATTTCGCGCTAAACCGAATTTAGAAGAAGTCATTTCCGCTATTCGTCAAGCGATAACGCGAGAATATGAAGTACAAGTTTATGGGGTGGTGCTTATAAAACCTGGAAGTATTCCCAAAACATCGAGTGGCAAAATTCAACGTCGCGCTACTCGTAGTGAGTTTCTAACAAATCGATTAAATATAATAGCAAGCAGCATTATAAATACTACTGAATCTGAAGAATCAATTACTCGTCTTAACCGTCAAACGCTTTTGTCTCTACCTTCTTTAGAATGTCAGACAGTTTTAGAATCTTATCTACAAGAATTAGTCGCACAGGTATTGAAAATAGCACCATCTCAAATTAATCCCCAGCAAAACATCATCGCTTTAGGATTAGATTCGCTTAAGGTTTTTGAGTTGAAAAATCGCCTTGAGACTGACTTAGAGATAGTTGTACCAATAACAGATTTTTTTGAAGATTTGAGCATACAAGAATTGGCGACTAAGATATTCGCTCAACTTCTGACAGCCGATTCTATCTCATCACTACCCTTTACTCAAATTAGCAATAATACAGATACTCATCCGCTTTCCTTTACTCAAACAAGACTATGGTTTTTAGAACAATTAGAACCGGGCAATCCTGCTTATAATATTATCTTTGCCGTTCGTCTTCAGGGAAATCTCGATCGCAATTTATTAGAGAAAAGCTTAAACGAGATTGTTAAACGACATGAAAGTTTGCGAACGACTTTTAAAACAGCAGAAGGTCAACCCATTCAAATTATTGCTCCTTCTTTGACAATACATTTACCCATCATAGACTTACAAAAATGCGATTGCACAGAACGCGAGTTAACGCTACAGCAGCTAGCAAAACAAGAAAGTCAACAGCCTTTTAATTTATCGCAGCTACCGCTATGGCGAGCTAAATTATTACATCTAGAATCGCAAGAACATATACTGCTACTGACAATACACCACATCATTGCTGATGAATGGTCGGTAGAGGTATTACTTTACGACTTAGCTGCATTTTATCAAGCCGCACTAACTAAAAAGTTGCCATCTTTACCGGAGTTACCTATTCAGTATAAAAATTATACTGACTGGCAGCGACAATATCTAACCGAAGAGATTTTAGCAACCCAGTTATCTTATTGGAAAAAGCAGCTTGAAGGCGCACCTGCTATTTTACAACTTCCAACAGACCGTCCGCGATCGCCCGTCCAAACTTATCGGGGAGCGCAGCAATCTTTAAAACTCCCCAAACCCCTAACTCAGGGACTTCAGACGTTAGCGCGTCAAGAGGGTGTCACCCTATTTATGTTACTGTTGGCGGCATTTAAAACGTTACTCTATCGCTATACAGGTCAAGAAGACATCTCAATCGGTTCTCCCATTGCAAATCGTAACCGCGACGAGTTCAAAAAACTAATTGGGTTTTTTGTTAATACGCTTGTTTTGCGAACTAATTTAGAAGGTAATCCGAGTTTTCGAGAATTGTTGAATCGAGTGCGTCAGGTAGCTTTAGAAGCATACACTCATCAAGATTTACCCTTCGATAAGCTAGTAGAAGCCATACAACCAGTAAGAGATGTCAGCCATACACCATTGTTTCAGGTGTCTTTTACGCTGCGCACTCCTCCTCAATTAAAAGAGATGTCTGGGGTAAACCTGAGTCCGATAAAAATAGAAAGTTGTACTGCCCAATTCGATCTAAGCTTAGTTGTAGAATTTAATGACGAGAGCGCAATTACATCATTCGAGTACAATACTGACTTATTTGATGCTACAACGATCGCGCGGATGCTCGGTCATTGGCAAAACTTGTTAGAGGCAATTATTGCCAACCCACAAGCTAAACTCTCAGAATTATCGCTACTAAGCGAGACAGAAAAACAGCAAATTTTAGTAGATTGGAACGATACTAAAGTTGATTATCCACAAGATTTGTGTATTCATCAATTAATTGAAGCACAAGTAGAAAGAACACCAGATGCGATCGCTTTAGTTTTTGAAAATCTACATTTAACCTATCGCGAATTAAACAATAAAGCTAATCAATTAGCACGCTACCTACAAAGCTTGGGGATAAAACCAGATGTCATTGTCGGCATTTGTATGGAACGATCTTTAGAGATGGTAATCACAATTCTTGCTATTTTAAAAGCTGGAGGAGCCTATTTACCCCTAGATCCCACCTATCCAAAAGAGCGTTTAGCATTTATGATGGCAGATGCTCAAGTATCAGTATTGTTGACTCAATCTCATTTAGTAGAAACGCTACCATCATCACAACAAACTCAAGTTATCTGTCTCGATCTCGATACTCCTAATTTAACCCCTCATCAAAATCAAAACAATCCAGTTAGTGAAGTCAACACCTCTAACATCGCTTATGTCATTTATACCTCTGGTTCGACGGGAACGCCTAAAGGAGTTTTAAATACTCATTTAGGTTTATCCAATCGCTTATTGTGGATGCAAGATGAATATAATTTAACAGCAAGCGATCGCGTCCTGCAAAAAACACCTTTTAGTTTTGATGTCTCAGTCTGGGAATTTTTGTGGTCATTGTTTACAGGTTCATCCCTAGTCTTAGCTTCTCCAGAAGGTCATCGAGATAGTGCTTATTTAGTCGATTTAATTGCCACAGAACAAATTACAACCCTGCATTTCGTTCCTTCGATGTTACAAGTATTTCTCGAAGAACCGCAACTAGAAAAATGTCACAGTCTCAAACAAGTATTTTGTAGTGGAGAAGCGCTTTCTTTGACGTTACAGGAGCGATTTTTTGCCCGTATTAATGCCGAATTCCACAATCTCTATGGCCCAACCGAAGCAGCAATAGATGTGACTTACTGGCGTTGTCAGTGCAACAGCGATCGCCTTTTTGTTCCGATTGGTCGTGCGATCGCAAATACCCAGATTTATATTTTAGATCGATATTTACAGCCCGTGCCGATTGGAGTAGCAGGGGAGTTACATATAGGAGGGTTAGGATTAGCGAGAGGCTATCTCAATCGTACTGAATTAACCGAAGAAAAGTTTATTGCCAATCCTTTTAAACAAGGAGAGAGACTGTATAAAACAGGCGATTTAGCTCGCTATCATCGAGATGGAACGATTGAGTATTTAGGCAGAATAGACCATCAAATCAAACTTAGAGGTTTTCGCATCGAATTAGGTGAAATTGAGGCGGTATTAAGTCAACATCCCGCAGTTAGAGAAGTCATCGTTATGGCACGAGGAGAGACATTTGAAGATAAGCAATTAGTAGCATATCTTGTCAGCGATGGATCGTTAACAACCAACGAACTACGAAATTATCTCAAAGAGTTTTTACCTGAATATGCGATCCCTTCTGCGTTTGTGTGGTTAAATAATTTGCCTCTGTTACCTAATGGTAAAGTCAATCGTGGCGCTTTACCCATGCCTGAAAATTTACGCCCAACATTAACAGAAATTTATCAAGCACCTAGTTCTGAAATTGAACGCGCGATCGCAAATATTTGGCAAGAGGTATTAAATATAGAAAAGGTCGGCATTAATGATAATTTCTTCGATCTTGGCGGTCATTCATTACTTATGGTTCAAGTTAATCATAAATTAAATGCAGCTTTGAATCGAAACTTGTCAGTTGTAGAAATGTTTCAAAATCCAACAATTTATACATTGGCTCGATATTTAACGCAAAAATCCGAGCAAAAACCTGCTTTTGAGTCGGTACGCGATCGCGTACAAAAACGCATTCAAGTACTCAATCGACAAAAACAATTAAATAATAATTGAATTCTACTATGAAGATAACAATTTTATCTTGGGGATCTGATGGGGATGTTCTTCCATTTATTGCTTTAGGTTTGGGATTACAAAAAGCTGGTCATGTAGTAAACCTTGTGAGTAATATCGATTATCGAGAAACGATTCTCGAACGAGGGTTAAACTTTATCCCAATAGATTCTGAAGCAGAGGATGAAGAAGATGATGATGCTTACCCAACTAATCAAGGTCAAAATCCCTTTGAAGTTTCACGAAATCATAGACATGGGCTACTACCTATTGAAAATAGCATCTTACCTGTAATACATAGTGTCTGTCAGGATGCAGAAGCAATTATGTTTTCAGTGAGTGCATACCCTACTTACGAATTACTTGAAAAACTTGAAGTGCCTGCTTTCGTAGTTCCTGTAATGCCAATACATCAGACACGCGAATTTCCATGTCATTTAACTCCCACTCACCTAAAACTAGGAAGTATTTACAACAAACTAACTTATTCTTTTGCTTATCAGCTTTTCTGGCAATTTATCCGACAGCCTATCAATCAGTGGCGACGAGAAATGTTAGATTTGCCTCCCGTACCCGTATTTTCCCATTTATTAAATCGAGTAAACAAACGAAAACTTCCATTTCTTTATGGTTTCAGTCCTAGTTTGTTACCTAAACCTTCAGATTGGCCGGATTGGACGCACGTCACTGGTAGTTGGGTTTTAGATAGTCAAAAAGATTGGCAAGCACCTAAAGACTTGAAGGAATTTATAGAAGCTGGATCTCCACCAGTTTATATTGGCTTTGGTAACAGAGGAAATTGGGAACCAGAAGAACTAACAAAAATATTGCTACAAGCCTTAAAAATTTCAGGAAAACGAGGTATTTTGCTGGTTGGGGATGACATTATCCATCGCAATGATTTTCCTGATGAAGTGTTTCCGATTGAATGGGCACCTTTTGAATGGTTATTTCCGCAAATGGCAGCAGTTGTACATCACGGGGGCTGTGGAACAGTTGATGCTGCTTTACGTGCTGGAGTTCCAAACATTATTGTGCCTTTTCATTCTGAAAATTTTCTTTGGGCTTCTCGGATAGCGGAATTAGGATTAGGAATACCACCAATACAACGAAAACAGCTATCCGCCGAAAAGTTAGCAGCAGCAATTCAAACAGTTACGAGTGACAAAATTATGCAGTCTCGTGCTTTGGAAATGAGTAAACGAATACAAGCAGAAAACGGTGTAGCGCAAGCGGTAGAAATATTTAATCAATACGTATTAAGATGATACTCAAAAAATTATTTATCGCCCATCACCGTCCAATTTTATTAACTTATTTTTTAACCCTATTGGAAAACTTATTTGGCTTGTCTTATCCTTGGGCAACTGGTGTGGCGATCGATGGATTATTCAAAAGAAGTTATGAAGGTCTTATACTATTAGCGTGTATTCGTATAGCTCATGTCATCACCGAAGTTTCGCGCCGCGTATATGATACTCGTGTCTTTGCCAACATTTATAGCAAACTGGCTACTGTAATTGTACTAGAGCAAAATCAAAATGGTGTACCTGCGTCTCAAGTAATTGCTCGTTCTGCTTTATCAAGAGAGTTTGTCGATTTTTTTGAGCGCGATCTTCCCGAACTTTTTCAGACTTTATTTATCTTTATCGGAGCTTTGGCGATGCTATTTATCTACGAGCTTCAGATTGGTTTATATTCCACTGCTATACTTATTCCTTTATTAATTATTAATCGAGTATATATTAAGAAGTCAATTAACTTAAATCAGGAGTTAAACGATCGCCTAGAAAAAGAAGTCAATATTTTAACAGATTGTAACAGCGAAGAAGTTTATAAACACTATCAATCTCTTGTTGAATGGAGAATCTATCTTTCCAATGCTGAAGCAACCAATTATGGATTAATAGAAGTTTTTTCAATTCCATTAATAATTGTGGTTTTACTTCGTACTATTCAAATTCCAGGAATTCAAATAGGACAAATATATGCGGTTTTATCTTATTTATGGAGCTTTTTAAATAGTATTAGAACAGTTCCTTTCCTATTACAGCAGTTTGGTCGGTTGAAAGATATTGGCGATAGAGTTAAACTAAGCGATCGCGGCATCCATGTGGTTGAAGATACATTTACTTCTTAAACAAAAAACAACTTTATTTTTTTAAGCTCTGAAATAAACTAAGAATAAATATGAAACCTGATGAATCTATTGAAGAAATTGCTATTATTGGAATGGCGGGACGTTTTCCAAAAGCTAAAACTCTTGCAAAATTTTGGCAAAATTTGCAGGATGGAGTTGAATCTATTTCTAAGTTTGCTGATGAGGAAATAGTCGCTTCAGGAATAGAACCAGCTAATTTAAAAAATTCTAATTATGTCAAAGCTGGAGCAATATTAGACGATATCGATTTATTTGATGCTTTCTTTTTTGACATTAATCCGAAAGAAGCAGCTATTATAGACCCGCAACATCGTTTATTCTTGGAATGCGCTTGGGAAGCACTCGAAGATGCTGGTTACGATTCCCAAAAATCTGAAAGTCGGATTGGCGTTTATGCTGGTGCTAGTCTGAATAACTATAATTCTCTCGACTTAAAGCGCGATCGCGTAGGTTCGTCTCAATGCTATCAAACATTGATTGGCAATGATAAAGATTATCTTGCTACTCGCGTCTCCTACAAGTTAAATCTAACTGGGCCGAGTATTACAGTACAAACCGCCTGTTCCACATCCCTAGTTGCTACAACCCTTGCTTGTCAAAGCTTGCTAAATTATCAATGCGATCTAGCTTTAGCAGGAGGAGTGTCTATTCGCATACCGCAAAAAACAGGTTATTTGTACGAAGAAGGGGGAGTTTTATCTCCTGACGGTCATTGTCGCGCTTTCGATGCTAAAGCGAAAGGAACGACCATTGGTAATGGTGCAGGGGTTGTTGTTTTAAAACGGTTATCGGATGCGATCGCGGATGGCGACAACATCTATGCTGTTATTAAAGGTTCGGCAATTAACAACGATGGTTCTGGTAAAGTAGGCTACACTGCACCAAGCGTTAATGGACAAGCAGAAGTCATTGCAGAAGCTCATGCTTTAGCGAGAATTGAAGCTGAGACAGTTACTTATATTGAAGCGCACGGAAGCGGAACAATATTAGGAGATCCCCTAGAAATCGAGGCTCTGACGCAAGTTTTTCGCGCCAGTACCGATAAAAAAGGCTTTTGTGCAATTGGTTCGGTAAAAACGAATATCGGTCATCTCGATGCAGCAGCAGGGGTGACGAGTCTAATTAAAACTGTCTTAGCACTAAAACACAAACAAATACCCCCAAGCTTACATTACGAGCAACCCAACCCTCAGATTGACTTCGCCAACAGTCCCTTTTACGTCAACACTAAGTTACAACAATGGAATGTCAATGGTACTCCTCGTCGTGCCGGGGTGAGTTCCTTTGGCATCGGTGGAACTAATGCTCATGTCATTCTCGAAGAAGCGCCACATCAAAAAGTTGCAGAAAAATCTCGTCATTGGCAATTATTGATGCTATCCGCCAAAACCGACTCAGCATTGGAGAAAGTAACTAATAATCTAATCGAACATTTAAAAGAGAATCCCGACATAAACATCGCTGATGTTGCTTATACTCTCCTAGTCGGTCGTCGGGATTTTGAGCATCGCCGTATAGTTGTCTGTCAAAATAGAGAAGATGCGATCGCTGCACTGCAAAACCCAAAACGAATTTTAACTAGCGTTAAAGAAGGTAATAACCGACCTGTAGCTTTCATATTTACGGGTTTGGGAACTCATTATGTCAACATGGGTTGGGAACTTTATCAAAGCGAACAGACATTCCGCCAACAAGTAGACATCTGTTGCGACATCTTATCACCAATTCTCAACATCGACCTTCGAGACATCCTCTATCCCAACAGACATCAATCCAACTCAGCAAGCTCGACTAATGGCGCAACTCAATCGGGGTTAGACTTGCGAGAAATGCTGGCTCGTGGTGAAAAAAAGGCAGATGACGCTACTCAACAACTCAATCAAACACATCTTACCCAACCCGCAGTTTTTGTTATCGAGTATGCCTTAGCTCAGTTATGGATGTCTTGGGGGATTCGTCCGGTTGCTATGATGGGTTACAGTATTGGGGAATATGTGGCGGCTTGTGTTGCTGGGGTGTTATCCCTAGAAGATGCTCTTACTCTGATAGCTAAAAGAGCGCAAATGATTCAGGAATTGCCGACTGGAGCCATGCTAGCCGTGCCTTTATCGGAAAAAGATCTACAACCTCATTTAGGCAACAATCTTTCTCTATCGGCGATTAATGGCTCATCTATGTCGGTCGTTGCAGGGACAAATGAAGCCGTAGCTCGATTAGAACAGCAATTGAGTAACAAAGGATTAGCGGTGCGGCGAATTGAGACATCCCATGCTTTCCATTCTCATATGATGAATGCGATCGCACAACCATTCACCGAGTTAGTTAAAACTGTTAAGCTTCACCCCCCACAAATCCCTTATTTATCCAATGTGACAGGAACTTGGATTAGTGCCGAACAAGCAACCAATCCTAGTTACTGGACGCAACATTTGTGTCAAACAGTGCGCTTTGCCGATGGAGTTCAACAGTTGTGGCAACTCCATCAGCCGATTTTCTTGGAAATTGGAGCCGGACAAACATTAGGGAGTTTAGCGCTACAGTGTTTAGAAAGCGTTCCTTTTACTGAGAAGATAGCATTGCCTTCATTGCGTGCTTCTTATGAGCGACAATCGGATTTGGCTTTCTCGCTCAAAACATTGGGTCAATTATGGCTCTCAGGAATTTCAATCGATTGGTCGAGATTTTACGAGTATGAACGTCGCCATCGCCTTCCTTTGCCGACTTATCCTTTTGAGCGACAGCGTTTTTGGCTCGAACCTCGACAACATACTCACGATGTTCATTCTCTTCAAACAGCATTAGAACAAAAGCTCGATATTACTGACTGGTTTCATATCCCTTCTTGGAAACGAACTGCACCACCAGGATCTTTTGAACTTGGCAAACTTCCCGAACAAAAGTCGTGCTGGCTGATATTTGTTGATGAATGTGGAATAGGCTCTCAAATTGCACAGAGATTAGAACTAGAAGAACGAGATGTAACAGTTGTCAAGGTGGGAGAGCAATTTAGTAAGCTCAGCGAACGGGAATACACAATTAATCCCGAACAAAGAGAAGATTATGACACATTATTAAAAGAACTTCGCATTTTAGGCAAAATTCCTCAAACTATTGCTCATTGTTGGACTGTCACCTCAAACGAGACTAAAAAATTAGAATTGGAGCGTTGGGAACAAATTCAATTTTTAGGTTTTTACAGTCTATTATTTCTGGCGCAGGCATTGGGAGAACAAAATATTACAGACTCCGTGCGAATTGATGTCATCTCTAATAACTTACAAGAGTTAACGGATGCTGATGAATTATGTCCAGAGAAGGCGACAATTTTAGGCTCGTGTAAAGTGATTCCCCAAGAATACGCGAATATTAATTGCCGTAGCATCGATATTGCTCTTGCCGAAGCGGATAGCAAACAATGGCAGCAATTGATAGAGCGACTTGTTAACGAACTCATCGCCAAAACTTCCGAACAGATTGTCGCTTATCGTGGAGATCGTCGCTGGATACAGTGCTTTGAGCCGTTTCCCGTAGAAGGGAAGACTTTACGCCAAGCGAGATTGCGACAAGGAGGAGTTTATATTATTACAGGGGGATTGGGAGGCATTGGAAGCGCGATCGCGCGACACTTAGCTAAGACAGTGCAAGCAAAATTAGTGCTGATTGGACGATCGGAATTACCACCTAAAACCCAATGGCAACAATGGTTATCAACTCACAATAACCAAGATACATTAAGCCAAAAAATCGAACGGGTTAGAGCTTTAGAAGAATTAGGTGCAGAAGTTTTGGTTATCCAAGCCGATGTTACTAATTTAGAACAAATGCAGCAGATGGTTCAGAAAGTAGGCGATCGCTTTGGTGAAATTCATGGTGTAATCCACGCCGCAGGCGTTCCAGGAGCGGGTTTGGTTCAACTAAAGACTCCTGAAATGGCGGCGAAAGTTCTAGAACCTAAAGTGAAAGGAACGCTGGTTCTTAATACCGTGTTGAAGGATATAAAGCTAGATTTTTTGGCGCTATTTTCCTCAATGACTTCACTTTATGGGGGATTCGGTCAAGTAGATTATTGCGCCGCCAATGCTTTTCTTGATGCCTTTGCTCATGACAATTCTAGACATCAAATTAATACAGTCTCAATTAATTGGGATTGGTGGCAGTGGGACAGTTGGCAAGATTCGTTACTATCATTTGCGCCAGAGATACAAACCCGATTTAAGCAAATGCGATCGCAATACGGAATTACTTTTCAAGAAGGAATTGATGCTTTAGGTCATATTTTATCTAGCGATCTTCATCAAGTTGTCGTCTCAACGCGAAACCTTCAAGACGTAATTAAAGAACACCAAAATTTTGCCGTATCTAGCTTACTGGAACAATCAGAAAACACTCGCGAGTCAAAACATCTACGACCTAATTTAAGAACTGCCTATGTCTCACCCAGAAATGAGCTTGAGCATCGGATTGCTGAAATTTACCAAGAGTTATTAGGAATAGAGCAAGTTGGTATTTATGATAATTTCTTTGATTTGGGCGGACATTCTTTGATTGGAACTCAACTGATTTCTCAGCTTCGTCGAAACTTTCAGATAGAACTCTCAATGCGGCTTCTGTTTGATACTCCTTCTGTAGCAGAACTCGCTTTAGCCATTCAAGAAATTCTTTTAGAAGAATTAGAAAACTTAACTGAAGATGGGGCAGAAATGATTATTTTAAATGTTAATTAATTTTGTTAGTAAAATATTATGATTGAGATTGATTCCTTAGAGAAAAGTAGTGGAAAAATAATTTATAGTAGCGATCGCCAAGATATTCTTAGCCTTCCTGTAGAGAAAATAAAAGAGCTATTCAAGTTATCTGGATTGCTAATTTTTAAAGGTTTTGATGTTTCTTGCGACCAGATGAAAGCCTTTTCAAAACAATTTACGTCTAGATATATTCGAGATAGTAACAGAACGTTTGTCGATGATTTTTTGGGGTTGGTAGACCAAGGAATGTATGCTCTTGGCCCTCATTGTGAAAACGGTACTACTGCCTTTCGTCCGGATGCTGTTTGGTTTTGCTGTGCCGTACCCGCAAAACAGGGAGGCGAAACTTTATTCTGGGATGGCGTTCGAGTGTGGGAAGAACTGAGTGAAGAATTAAAACAGTTATTTATCTCCAAGAAAAAAATAATTTTTTCAAATTGGTATCCTGCTGAAGCGTGGAAGCATTTTTTGGGAACGGGTGCTACTTTAGATGATGTCAAGCAAAAGCTAAACAGTATAGAAGGATTAACTTACGCGATCGCAGAAGATCTCTCTATTTCTATAGAATTTGCTTTACCATCCGCACTCAAAACTAAATATGGCGATCGCGAGGTATTTGCTCACAGCTTCATGATGGAATACAGTGAAACAGGTGAAATGGACTACTTCAAAACAGGAACAGTCAAGTTTGAAGATGGTTCGTTAATTCCTGAAACAGCCGTATACGAAATTCAAGAAGTTCTCGATAGGTTGACTGAGGTAATACCGTTGCAAGCTGGCGAGTTAGTGATGGTTGATAATTCCAGGTTTTTACACGGTCGCAGAGCATTTAACGACGAGCGACGACAAATTTTTTCTCTTCTTAGTTACCTCAACTTTTGAGATCGGTTTTTTGTCAAGATTATGAAAAGTAAAGAAGAAATCTTAGCAGAACGATTATCTAAACTTTCACCCGCCAAAAAAGCACTTTTTGAAAAACGCTTGCAGGGTGAAGTTAAGTCAAGTTCTCAATTCAAAATCATTCCCAAACGTTCTCGCATCAGTCCTACGCCTGCATCCTTTGCACAAGAGCGACTGTGGTTTTTGCATCAGTTCGATTCTAACAGTGCTTATTACAACGAACCAGGTTCGGTGCGACTGAAAGGATCTCTCAATGTAATGGCATTAGAGCAGAGTTTGAACGAGCTTGTACGCCGTCACGAAACCTTAAGAACGACTTTCGAGTTAGTGAAAGGGCAACTGGTTCAAGTTATTGCTCCTACCTTAACTCTGAAGTTGCCATTAGTAAACCTATGTGAGTTATCGCAAGATAGACAGAATGTTGAAATTCAAAAGCTGGCATTTGAAGAAAACCAACGTCCTTTCAACCTCAGTAAAGATCCTCTGCTGCGAGGAATACTATTAAAGCTAGGCGAACGGGAAAATATTTTACTGTTAAGCGTTCACCATATTATCGTCGATACTTGGTCGTCAGATGTATTGCTTCGGGAATGGGGAATACTGTACGAGGCTTTTTGTGCAAAGAAAACTTCACCGCTATCCGAACTACCAATTCAGTACGCAGACTTTGCTATCTGGCAGCGACAATGGTTGCAAGGGGAAGTTTTGGAAACGCAGCTTGCTTATTGGAAAGAGCAGCTTGCTAATTTACCCGCGTTGGAATTTCCTACTGATAATAGGCGATCGCGATCGCAAGTTCGCTCTTTTCAAGGTAAACGTCAAACTAGAGAGCTATCGAAGAGCTTGACTGAGAAAATCGAAGCACTTAGCCGTCAGGAGGGAGTCACGCAGTTTATGACTCTGGTGGCAGCATTTAAGGCTATGTTGTATTACTATACAGGTCAGGATGATGTTGTTGTTGGTACTGATGTCGCCAATCGCAACCGAGCCGAGATAGAAGGGCTAATTGGTTTTTTTGTCAACCAATTAGTATTGCGTACTGACTTGTCCGGCGACCCGACATTTCGAGATTTGCTCTTGCGCGTGCGCGAAGTTGCTTTAAAGGCGTATGCTCACCAAGATTTACCATTTCATAAATTAGTGGAAGTACTAAACCCAGAGCGAGATTTAAAAAGTATGCCTCTGTTTCAGGTAAAAATCGTTCTTCAGTCTCCCATGCAACCCTTAGAATTTCCCAATCTAACAATAAGCAGTCTTGAATTAGATAATAGAACGGCAAAGTTCGATTTACTTCTAAATATATGGAACACAGATAACAATACGATGAAATGGTTTTTAGAGTACAGTACAGAGCTTTTTAAAGCTTCTGCGATCGCTCAAATACTAGAAAATCTTGAAACTGTTTTATCTGCTGTTGTTACGCAACCTGAAATAAAACTGGACGCTATCAAAGAAATACTCGAAGAAGCAGATAAGCAAAAAAGAGTTGTTAAAAAAGAAGATTTTAAAGAAGCTCGTCGCAGAAAGTTACAAGAGCTTAAACCAAAAACAATTAGTCTTTCACCAGCAGAATTAATTAAAGTAGAGCCTCTACAACAGGAAAACTCGCTTCCTTTACTCATTCAACCTGCTGTAAATGGAATCGATTTAGTGACTTGGGCAGCCAATAATCGAGAATATATTCAAACATATTTGCTCAAATATGGAGGATTACTATTTCGCAACTTTAACTTAACTGGCGTTGCTGATTTCGAGCAGTTTCTTAAAGAGATTTCTGGCGAATTACTGGAGTATTCTTATCGTTCGTCACCGCGCACTCAAGTAAGCGGAAAAATCTACACCTCTACTGAATATCCTGCCGAACGTTCGATCCCGTTACATAACGAAAATGCCTATTCTCGCAGTTTTCCGATGAAGATCTGTTTTTATTGCGTTCAACCTTCCCAACATGGGGGAGAAACGCCAATTGCTGATAGTCGTCGAGTCTTTGCCAATATCGAACCCCAGATTAGAGAACGCTTTGAGCAAAAAAAAGTGATGTATGTGCGGAATTATCGCAGTGGTTTAGATTTATCGTGGCAAAATGTTTTTCAAACCGAAGACAGAAAAGCAGTCGAAGACTATTGTACTAACGCTGGCATTGAGTTTGAGTGGAGGGAGCGAGATGGACTGAGAACCCGTCAAATTTGTCAGGCAGTAGCAACTCATCCTCAAACAGGCGAAACCGTTTGGTTTAATCAAGTTCATGCTTTTCACGTATCTAGTTTAGATGCTGCTTTTCGTAAAAGTCTTTTAACTAGTTTCACAGAAGAAGAACTTCCGCGTAATGCTTATTACGGCGATGGAACGCCTATTGATGATGCTGTTGTAGACGAAATTCGCCAGGTTTATCAGCGAGAAGCCATAGTTTTCCCGTGGCAAGCAGGAGATGTATTGCTTCTCGATAATATGTTAGCCGCACATGGAAGGATGCCTTTTGTGGGTTCGCGTCAGGTTTTAGTCGGGATGAGCGAAGCATCCAGTCTCAACAATATTTAATCCCAAGATAAGGAGTTGCTAATAATGCAAGATCTCAGCACGATTCAAGGCTATCGACTTTCTCCACAACAAAAACATCTTTGGTTGTTGCAACAAGGCGATTTGAGACAGCCTTACCGTGCCCATTGTACCGTTCTCGTTGAGGGAAATCTCGATCGCGAAATTCTAACTACAGCAGTTCAAAAAGTCGTTCGACGACACGAAATTCTTCGTACTACTTTTCATTGTTTGCCTGGGATGACTATCCCTCTTCAAATAATCGGCGATCGCATTCCTTTAGCGATCGCTTATTTGGATCTAAGTAGTTTTGACGAACAGGAACGAGAAACTAAAATTAAAACACTCGTTAAAGAAGTCGAAAGAAGATCTTTCGACTTCGAGCAAGGTTTAATATTACATCTATCTTTAGTTACACTGTCGCCATTTAAACACAAGTTATTTATCGATCTTCCCGCTCTCTATGCAGATACGATAACGCTTCAAAATTTAGTCAGTGAAATAAGTCGTGCCTATAAAGCAGATTTCGATCGTCAGGAACTTACTGATGAGCCTATGCAATATATTCTTGTTTCCGAGTGGCAAAATGAATTGCTGGAGACGGAAGAGGCAGAAATTGGCAAAGATTATTGGAATCAGAAAGAAATTTCTAATTTTTTAGGATTAAACTTACCTTGGGAAAATCAAACTGCTAAAACGTTAGAATTTAGACCGCGATCGCTCGCTAATACAATCGCTCCCAATCTTGTCACTAAGCTCGAATCTTTGGTCAATGAATACAATACTACAGTGAGTAGTTTTTTACTGACTTGCTGGCAAATCTTACTCTGGCGACTAACCGGATCGGTATCTGCGATCGCGGTGGCTTGCGATGGCAGAATGGATGAAGAGTTGGACTCAGCATTAGGGCTTTTTGTCAAGTATTTACCGATTGATTGTCAATTAGAAGAGAACTTGCGGTTTAGTCAAGTTTTGCAGCATATCGATGCAACAGTACGAGAAGCTTACGAATGGCAGGAATGTTTTGATTGGGAACGAGTTGCCCAAGCGAATAACACTGATGTGTTTTTCTTTCCTTTTTGTTTCGATTTTAGCGAATGTCATATTGAATCTGGAGCAGATGTCTCTTTCTCTATTTGCGCTCGCCATGCTTACTGCGATCGCTTTAAAGTAAAACTATCCTGTATTAGTCAAGATAATTCTTTAATTACAGAGTTTCACTACGATGCTGAATTATTGGCAGAGCGAGAGATAGAACGCTTGTCAGCGCAATTTAGTCAGTTTGTAGAAAATGTTATCGAAAAACCAACGTCTACTATAAGCGAGCTAGAAATACTCAGCAGTAGGGAAAGACAGCAACTATTAGTTGATTTCAATCAAACAAAAACCGATCGTCCCAAAGATCGATGTATTCATCAGTTATTTGAAGAACAAGTAAAACGCACCCCCGACAATATTGCTATTATTTGTGGCGATCGCCAACTCACTTATGCACAATTAAACCAAAAAGCTAATCAACTCGCTCATTATCTCAAGCAACAAGGAGTTAGCGCCGAAGTTTTAGTAGGAATTTGTGTAGAGCGATCGCTCGATTTGGTAGTAGGACTTTTAGGTATCCTAAAAGCAGGTGGCGCATATGTGCCTTTAGATCCCGCTTATCCCCAAAATCGTCTAGCCTTTATGCTGGAGGATGCTAAAGTTTCCTTGCTGCTAACTCAGGAAAAGTTAGTAACTAAAGTTCAAAGTTCACGTAGAGACGTTCCGGCGGAACGTCTGTACAAAGTTCAAAATCGTATTATCTGTTTGGATCGAGATTGGAATGCGATCGCACAAGAACCCAAAAACAATCTAGTTAGTGAAACAACTAGCAACAACTTAGCCTATGTAATGTATACATCGGGTTCGACTGGAAAACCCAAGGGTGTCATGATAACCCATGTAGGACTGGTCAACTATTTAACTTGGTGTACTCAGGCGTATGCAGTCGAAAAAGGTGGCGGTTCTCCAGTACAGTCCTCGATCGCCTTTGATGCGACCATTACCAGTTTATATTCTCCCTTGTTGGTGGGACAAAAGGTTGTACTTTTGCCTGAGAAGGATGAGATCGAAGCACTCAGTCATATCTTGAGTTCTAACAATAACTTTAGCCTGGTCAAGCTTACACCCGCTCATCTGGAGCTACTAAGCCAATTGTTGCCAAATAAAGAGGCAGAGAGTCAAACAAGAGCGTTAATCGTCGGTGGCGAGGCATTATTAGAAAAAACGCTTTCCTTCTGGCGTACTTACACCCCTCAGACCAGAATAATCAATGAATACGGGCCTACCGAAACAGTAGTCGGTTGCTGCGTTTATGAGGTTTCGGAGCAAACATCCTTATCTAGGACGGTTCCTATTGGTCGCCCTATTGCCAATACCGAGCTTTATATATTAGATAAGCACTTACAACCCGTTCCTATGGGCGTTCCAGGGGAATTGTATATCGGCGGTGTCGGCGTTGCTAGAGGTTATTTCAATCGCCCAGAGTTGACTGGAGAAAGATTTTTACCCAATCCTTACAGCAACGAACCAGGAACCCGTTTGTACAAAACAGGGGATAAGGCGCGATATCTAAGCGATGGTAACATTGAGTACCTCGGTCGCATCGATAATCAAGTGAAGATTCGTAGCTTCCGTATCGAATTGGGAGAAATCGAAGCTGTCCTGACTCAGCATCCTGGCGTGCGCGAAGCAGTGGTTATAGCGTGGGAAGATAGTCCAGGCGATAAACGGTTGGTGAGTTACCTAGTATCCGATCCCCAATACGAGGCTAACAGTGCTTCCTACTCATCTCCTGAAACATATAGCGATCGCGTTTCCCAATGGCAGCAGGTTTTTAATAACACTTACAGTCAGTCCGCACCCGAAGAGGATTTAACCTTTAATACGCTTGGTTGGAACGAAAGCTATACAGGTCTTCCCATTGCGAAAGAAGAGATGCGGGAATGGGTAGATTCTACAGTAGAGCGCATTCTTATTAAGCAACCGAAACGCTTGCTAGAAATTGGTTGCGGTACGGGTTTGTTGTTGTTACAAATTGCGCCTCATTGCGCTCATTATTTCGGGACTGACATTTCCCGCTCGGCTTTAGATAATATTAAGCGACAGATCGCAAAGTTAGAAAGTCCTTGGTCGCAAGTGACGCTAGCTTTAAAATCGGCGGATAACTTGGAGGATATTACGCCAAAAGCTTTTGATGGAGCGATCCTAAACTCAGTTGTCCAGTATTTTCCAAGCATCGATTATCTGGTTAAGGTTTTGGAATGTGCAGTCAGCAAGTTGGACGCTGGAGGCTTTATTTTTGTCGGCGATGTTCGGAGTCTGACGCTGTTAGAAGCTTTTCATGCTGACGTTCAGTTGCATAAAGCGCCTGCTTCTTTATCAAAAGTAGACTTGCGGCAGCGCGTGCAAACGAATATAAACGAAGAAGAAGAACTGGCGATCGCTCCCGCTTTTTTCTACGCTCTCAAGCAGCATTTACCCCAAATTAGTCACGTCCAAGTTCAGCTTAAACGAGGTCGCTATCACAACGAGCTAACTAGGTTCCGTTATGATGTCATTCTCTATGTAGGAACAGAAGTCGATTCTACAATCGAACCGCAGTATCTCGACTGGCAGGAAAATAAGCTTACTTTATCCACTATTCGTCAACGTTTGCGCGAAACTCAGCCAGAAATTCTCATCGTCAAAAATGTACCCAATACGCGCGTGCGATCGCAACTGAGACTCGTAGAACTCCTTAAAGATAATGAAGAGTTGGCTACAGTAGACGAACTAAGAAAAGTCTTACAACAACCTCAGCAACAAGGCATTGACCCTGAAGATTTTTGGTTGTTGGAGCGAGAGCTTTCCTATACTATTAACATCGACTGGTCGGATACTGATGTTGCTTGCTATGATGTTGTCTTTCAGCAGTCGGCGATCGCATTTCCTATTGTGCAAAAATCGTTTCAGCAAAAACCCTGGAACGAATATGCTAACAACCCCCAACAAGGAAAATTAAGCCGCCAGCTTATTCCTCAATTGCGGAGTTTTTTGCAAGAGAATTTGCCCGATTATATGATTCCCTCAGCATTTATGAGGATGAAGGCTTTTCCACTAACTGCCAATGGGAAAGTAAACCGCCGCGCCTTGCCTACCCCCGATACATCGCGACATATCGAAGGAGATTTAGTAACACCGCGCGATCGCATCGAAGAAACGATCTCTCAAATTTGGGTTCAAGTTCTTGGTGTCGAGCGTTTGGGCGTTTACGATAATTTCTTTGAGCTAGGCGGGCATTCACTTTTGGCTACTCAAGTAATTTCCCACATACGAGATATCCTTAAAGTAGAATTGCCTCTGCGTCGTCTGTTTGAGTCGCCAACGATCGCGGGACTGGCAGCAGGTATTCGAGAAGCGAGCGAGACAGAACCAGGCAGAAAAGCACCGCCGATCGTTCCCGTTTCGCGCGATCGCAAGCTCCCCCTATCCTTTGCACAACAACGGTTGTGGTTGCTAGATCGACTTCAATTAGGTGACATCTCCTACAACTCTTCGGCAACAGTCCGCCTCGTCGGTTCGCTTAATGTAGGAGCGATGGAGCGTAGTTTTAACGAAATCGTTCGCCGCCATGAAGTATTGCGAACTAATTTTTATACCATTGACGGACAACCCTTTCAGGCGATCGCGCCTTCTCTAACGATGAGATTACCACTAATCGACCTGTGCGAGTTGCCGAAAGAAATGCGCACTCAGCAAGCACAAAAACTAACGACTCTATGGTGTCAACAACCTTTCGATCTCGATCGAGATCCGATGCTGAGATTGATGCTGCTGAAGCTAGACGATCTAGAACACATATTAGTATTTAGCATCCACCATATCGCCTCCGATGGTTGGTCGGTAGGACTGTTTATTAAAGAAGTTGCGGCGCTTTATCAAGCTTTTTCGCAAAATCAACCTTCTCCTTTACCAGACTTACCCATCCAGTATGCAGATTTTGCTATGTGGCAGCGACAGTGGTTACAGGGAGAAGTTTTAGAGACTCAGTTAGCTTACTGGAAGCAGCAATTAGGAACAAAACCCCTTGTTCTCGAATTACCTGAGTGCAAACCTCATTCCACTACCCCATCCTTCCGAGGCGCTAATTACAGCTTTATATTGCCCCAAGCTTTAACAGAAGCACTCAAAACCTTAAGTCAGCAAGAAAGTGCGACCCTCTTCATGACGCTGTTAGGCGCGTTTAAAACGCTACTCTATAGCTACCAAGGTCAAGAAGATATCGTCATTGGTTCGCCTATTGCCAACCGAAATCAAAGCGAAACAGAATCATTAATTGGATTTTTTGTCAATACTTTGGTTTTACGAACTGATTTATCGGGCGATCCCAGTTTTCGGCAAGTTCTACAACGGTTGCAGGAAGTCGCATTAGGAGCTTACGCGCATCAAGATTTGCCCTTCGAGAAACTGGTGATGGAACTACAACCAGAGCGTCAATTCGGCATAAATCCTTTATTTAAGGTTTGGTTTGCGCTCCAAAACAATCCGATGCCACCTCTAGAGCTTCCGGGCTTAACCTTAAGTCTATCAGATGTAGATATTGGAGCGGTGCGGCACGATTTAAAACTCGGTTTAACCGAGACACCAGAAGGGATGGAATGTTTATTTCAATATAAAACCGATCTGTTTGAAGCAGACGCGATCGCGCGCATGGCAGATCGCTATAAAACCATTCTCAGTCAAGTTGTCAAACAGCCTGACATTCAACTAAGTACGCTCAGAGCCATCTTAGCAGATGCCCAAAAGCAACAACAGCTTGCCAAAGAAGAAGAATTCAAAGCATCGCGTCGTCAAAAACTAGGAAATATTCATCGCGATCGCAAAAAAATTAGCAATTAATCTTGAAATGGAGAGAGTATGATTTCTACTACAAATCGTTATTCGGACTACGATCTTTTTGCTCGAATCTACAATAGACCGAGCAAACAAACGACTAAATGGGAAACAATTCTGCCCCTTTTAGAAAAATTACTTTTACAATACCTTCCCGAACAAGCACATATTTTCGATCTCTGTTGTGGTGGCGGACAATTAGCACAAAAACTCTTAGCAAAAGGGTATCAAGTCACTGGACTTGATGGTTCTCAAGAGATGTTGAAATATGCACGGGAAAACGCACCTCAAGCTAAATTTATTCTCGATGACGCGCGCTCTTTCAAATTGTCTTTTCCCTTCGACGCAGCAACCTCGACCAGTTTTGCTCTCAACCATATTATGAGTCTTGAAGAACTTGAAATCGTTTTTTATAACGTATATTCAGTTCTACAAAACAAGGGTTTATTTGTGTTTGATTTACGTTTAGAAGAATGGGTTAAAGATTGGGATACTTCTACTATCGATGCCCCTATTGCTGAAGGCTATATCAAAGATGATGAGGTGTTTTGTATGCGCGACATTTATAATCCAGAAGATAAAATTGGTCGCAAGTACATTACAACATTTCAGTTAATAAACAATCAATGGCAGCGTTTGGATTTTACTTTACTATTTAGAATTTATTCTTTAGCTGAAATTCAATCGGTTTTAGCCAAGGTTGGCTTCACAGAAGTTAAATTTTACGATTTAGAAAGAGATCTTGGCGTAGATGAACGTGCTGGACATACGGTTTTTGTTTGCCGCAAACAACTAATTAGATAAAGCTAAAAATTCACTTGCTCTTAAAAAAATCTAAGGCGATCGCAAACAATATTTGTATAAAGTTCACAAATAGAGAGATATTAATTATGGGAATATTGAATGGTAATGTTCTGCTCAAGCAAAAAGCTTTTCAAAAAGAACTCAGTCATCGTTGGCGCTATCAGTTCGATCTGAAATATAGGCGTTTTTGGGATGATTGCGATCGCCTAGAAAATCTATTAGCAGAACCAGTACAAATAGAGCAAGATATTGACCCCAAAAAACTCAAAGATTGGACACCTATCGAACTACATTTAAGTAAAAAAGATCGAGCAGTTGCATGGCTCGATTTAGGAAAAACTTGCTTTAGCGATAAAATGTCGGCTTACACTGTTTGCCGTTCCTGGCAAGATCGAGATAAACCTCAACCTATTTGGACAAAGGTAGATGTTTTAACCAAGTTACAAAGTATTAGCCCCGGTCTAAAACCGAAAGGATTTATTTTTAACGTGTCGAAATGCGGCTCAACATTGTTAGCAAAAATGCTTTCTTCAATTCCTAAAAACTTGGTCATCTCTGAAGATACAGTCATCAATAAATGTCTAATGCCAAACGATTTGATGGCAGAAGCAGATGGCTTTCCCGATGCTTATAAAATGGAGTTATTTAGAAGTATTATTAGCGCATTAGGACAGCCACGTTTGGGGGTAGAAGAAAACTATATCATCAGATTTAGTCCTAAAAACGTACTAGAACTTCCCTTTATCAAGCAGATTTATCCTGATGTGCCGTGGATTTTTCTTTATCGCGATCCGGTAGAGGTAGTTGTTTCCGATCTCGTCGATCGCGATAGTTATAAAGACATATCAGAACTAGTCAGACAAGTTCTTAATTTGAGCGCTATCAATTTAACTAAAATTAGTCCCCAACATACTCACCTAGCCAAACAAATACTCGATTTTAGTGCTAGTGAAATTGCTCGAATGAGCGATGAAGAATTTTTAGCGAGACGCAATGGAATATATTCACAAATGCCCGTTCATTTTTTTGATAAAAATGCTTTGTTAATGAATTATAATCAATTGCTGTCTGCGTCGGGTTTGTATCAAGTTCTCGATCGCTTTCAAATTAAAGCATCCGATGCTGAAATAGCAACAATGTTAGAGAGCTTACAAAATTATTCTAAAGATAATCTGCGACAGCATGCCTATCAAGATGATAGAGCCGATAAACAAAAAATGGCATCAAAAAAACTTCGCAATTTAGTCGAGCAATGGGCAATGGAGCCTTATATTAAGTTAGAGGAGATGAGGCAGCATGCTAGCTCAATAGCTCCAATATTTTAGCGATTCTCTATAGCTTTTAATAGATATTTAGAAAGGTCATCTACTATCTTATCGATTACTGAAGGACCATAAGCTCGCCAGATATAACCGTTAACTACATAAAGTCGCTTATTTTGAGCGGCTTTAAGCGAAGAAAGCAGAGGATTTTTGAGGAAAAAAGATACCGATTGAGGCTCGTCATCGCAAATAAATAGAATATCAGCATCGTACTCGTTAATTACCTCGACACTAAATGTAGGAATAATATTTAAGCGATCTTCTAAAAAAATGGGTTTAAGGCGCACGCCAAGATCGTTTAAAACCTGGAAAAAAGCTGCATAACGGTCTGGTGCTGAAAAAGTTCCCTCGCTATAATAAATAACGGAAATTTCTTTTCCTTCTAACCTACCGTTTATCTGTGCTTTTAAGGCTTCTATTCGTTTTTGGTATTGCTCGATAACTTCCTCGGCTTTTACTTCTCGACCCACTATTCGAGCGATCGCTCTAAGATGTTTTTTAAAAGAAAATTTAATGTCTTCGTAATAGTCTAATAATACGGTGGGTGCGATCGCTGATAGTTGTGGGTAATATTGTTTAACATCAGTTGATCCCAAAATTAAATCCGGTTTGACCATGAGTAGTTTTTCGAGAGAAGGTTGATAGGGCTGACCGATTACTTCAATTCCTTTCACCTCTTCAGGAGATAGTCCACCCCAATATCTCTTTCCTCGCAAATCATCGGCTGTTGCCCCCACTGGTTTGATACCAAGCGCTAATAACGGATCTAAAATATAGATTGGATCTAGTGCAACAATACGCTTCGGTTCGACAGGAACACAGGTTTTCCCTAATGGGTGTCGAACGAGTTGGCACTCAGAAGAAATTTGCGACGGTTCGGTTAAAGGCTCAGAACTTTGGATGAATAAATGACAATATGCGATCGCAAGTAAAAAAAAAGCTATTAAAAGAAAAAGCTTGAGCGAGCGATGCACTAGGTTTCTCCGCACTAATTTTTGGGGATTCCGTAGCGTCATGAAAGCCAAGGGAAACAAAATGTCCAACGTCTATTCATTTTACCCTAGATTCCGCAGGTTAGAAGACAAACTGATGGTATTTTTAGGGGATGACACCATCAGTATCACAAATTAAAATACAAGATCTCGATCGTTTAGGCATAGTAGCAGGAATTATTGAATCTATGTGTAGAGTGGAGCAAATTAACCAAATCTTAGGCACGCATCAACAAGAAATTGTCACTCCAGGACAAGCAGTCAAAGCCTCTAAAACAGGAAATTAACATTCAAATTTTCAGGTACAAGATCTGAGAATAAGGTAAACTAAAAATTAGTAACTGCAAATAAGATGAAACAATACTAAACATCAAGCCAGTGCTAAAAGAAGACCGACGGCTGAGAGCATTTAAAGAATTAAACTGTAAGGCATTTTAATTTTTAACCGAGAAGTCTTTGGTTCGATGCGATCGCTGCTATTTTGTAGGATAGCATTGACAAATTATAGAAACTCTGATAATTAATCAATGTTATTTTTAGCGTTCTGTTGTAATATTTATTAACTCTCTCTTAAGCTTATGTCAAAACACACGCTTTTTGTCTGCCAATCCTGTCATCAATCCTCTGAACAATTAGCAGAGAATCAACCTAGCGATGGTTCTGTTTTACTCGAAAAAATCAACAGGTTATGCAGCGAAAAGTTTTTATCGAACCAACTTGAAATAAAACCAGTTGAATGCCTTTGGGCTTGCTCTCAAGGTTGTGTTGTTTCTCTATCAAGCTCTAAAAAAAACACATATCTTTTTGTTAATCTTCCCCCACAAGAAAGTCCAATAGCATTACTAGAATTTATACAATTGTATATCAAAAGTCGCAAAGGCTTTATCGCTTGGAAAAAGTTTCCTAAATTGTTACAAGCTGCTATTTTTGCCCAGATACCTCCTGTAGTAGATTAGCTTTGGTAAAATATATATCTCAATCTAACTTAATCTCTTGAATTAAAAGTATTAATCAAAAATTTGAGAATCAATAAAAAATAGTTTAATAGAATTCATTCCTAAACGGATTCTGTTGATTTGCCAATTGCGAAATCTCTCTTACGAAAAGCTCACAAAAAATACCGCTAACCGCCAAAATCAACTCCTATATTCGCCTAAAAATCGATAGTCTAGCTAAGAGAAAAACTTTCTTGTTCAATTGCACTTATGCCCGATCGCTTATCTCGAAATACCAAGTCACTTTCTAGTCTG
>JALOOL010000122.1 GCA_025454425.1 Hydrococcus sp. Prado102
ATGTTATAAACAGGTTTCCAATATTCCCCTGTGCTTTCCATCGCTATATGCGTTATTTCTAGACGGCTCAACCAACTCGAAAGCGCTAGCAATTCCTCATTTGTTGCGAATAGCACAAGCTTATCCGAATCCACCTACTGCTATGCTAGAGTTACTGGAAAATTCGATAGAAGAAGTACAAGCAACTATCCCAGCAGTAGAAGCCACAATTAATACTGACTAAGATTCATGCGACCTGCCGAGCCATTAACTGAGCAAATAATCCCTCTTGATGAGCCAGTTCGTCAAACGTCCCCTGCTGTACGATTCGACCAGCTTGGAGTACGTAAATGCAATGGGCGTTGCGGATAGTCGAAAGACGGTGAGCAATAACGATCCGAGTTACTTGTAGCTTATCTAAACTTTCGCTAACGATCGCTTGGGTACGGTTATCGAGAGCGCTAGTCGCTTCATCAAATAGTAAAATTCGCGGTTTCAACACCAGCGATCGCGCAATGAGAAGTCTTTGCCGTTGACCGCCAGATAGATTGCCACCCCCTTCGCTGACGACAGTGTGCATCTCCATTGGCATAGCGGCAACATCGTCGGCTAAACCAGCCATGCGAGCCGCTTCCCAAGCTTCATCGAGGGTAATGCGAGCGCCGCCTGCAAGATTCTCAAAGATCGAACCAGCCATCAAGCGACCATTTTGCAAAACGACACCCAACTGGCGGCGCACTGCATCGACATCCAACCCCGACAAGTCTTGTCCGTCGTAGTAAATCGTCCCCGTTTCGGGCGTTTCAAACCCCAGCAGCAAGCGAAATAAGGTTGATTTTCCGCACCCAGAACCGCCTACCAGGGCGACGAACTCCCCTGGTTCCGCATGAAGGCTGACGTTATCCAGGGTCAGCGGGCCGTCTTGACGATAGCGGAAGACGACGCGATCGATCGCAATTCTGCCGATGAGTTTGCCAGGATCGGCTTTACTCAAATTTACTTCCGGTATAGTTTCTAGAATCGGTTGGGCGCGTTTCCACTGAGGCAGAACTTGCAAAATATTAGTAATAATGTTGCTAACATCGATCGCGCCTCGCATAAACGTCCCAAATGCCGTATTAAAAGCCAAAAAAGTACCAATAGTCAGCGCGATCGCGCCTGTAGTTTGCGAATCTTGGAGCAGTGTTATCGTAAACCAAAAAATTACCGCAGAAATCAGCGTTGGCATCACCGTATTGAAAAGCGCTACGGCATCCTCGACCAACTGCGTACTCAGAGTAAGCTTAATTTGCTTGCTATAATTCTTGCTCCAGCTAGCAAAAGCTCGCATTTCCGCCCCAGCAACGCGCAGCTTAGATATTCCATTAATAAGTTGTACTGTCTGTCCGAAGATGTTTCCCTGCATCTCCAGCAGGGGACGAACCTTACGAATCAGGAAGATGCCAGAGACGACTGTAACAATGATGGTGAGTGCGCCTACAGCAATGGCGACTAAAGCCAATTGCCAACTGTAGTAAAACAACAGCGCCAAATTCAGCAGCGCAAAAAGACTGCCGATCAGATTAATTAGCGTTGCACCGCTTAGCTGGCGACGAATGGTACTGACTGAAGAAACGCGAGATTGAAGGTCGCCTGTCTCGTACTGGCGAAAAAAAGATACGGGGAGGTTGAGCAGTCGATCCCATACTGCCGCTTGCGTAGAGGCATCGGCAACTGTCTCCAATCGCAGAAGCGCTATTCCTTGCGCTAACTGAAACAATCCGGTTCCTAATGCAGCAATTAGTAACCCTCCTCCAATTTGTAATAGTAACCCGCGATCGCTATCGGGAATGGCATTATCGATGGAAATAGCAGTCGCCTGGGGCGTAAGCATTCCTAAAAGCGTTATGGCAACAGCCGTTAAAACGATCGTCAACAGGTTGCGCCACTGTCCTCTAAGCGCGAATAGAAATACATCTAGTGCTTTGAGAACGCGATCGGGTAAAGACCGATAAAACATATAGGCGACGGGAGAGATTGTCGCTGCCATGTCTTCATTGACATAAATGCGAGTTTGTGCTGTAGGGTCAAATAGTTCGTAGCGAGAAGCAGAAACGGGCAATAATGCCATCGGTCGATCGGATTCTTCGGTATAAACGACTAAAGCCCCACAGTCCCTTTCCCACCAGTTATCTCGCAACAAAACCTGCCGCAATCGCAGCCGAGAAGCCCGCGCGATCGCCTCCAAGGGGTCTTTAAATCGCTTGAGATCCTGCGATCGCGACGGCGGACGAATGGTTGCGCCTAGCTTTCTGCCCACTGCGCCTGCAACTACTAACAAAGGCGCACCTTCTAAGAAAAAGGTTGCATCTTTAGAACCGAGTACCGATGCTAGTTCTCCTAATGCTTCTACTGTTATCGCGCGATCGCGGCGTTCTTGCTCTTGCAATCGCTGCCATTCGGCTTGTTCCTCCTGCTGATGCTGGCGATCGATATAGTCAAGGAAGCAAGTATGAAGTTGTGATAGTCCGCCAAGCAACATTTGGGCATCTTGAAAAGCAGTTGTAGGCTGGGCAATCAGTTGAACGGCACTTGAAGCTTGCAACCACATAGCATCAGTAATGGGGAAAATTTCTTTTGTTTCATCAAAGAACAGTTTCTCAATCCCCATCCAGTTAGCAATACCTTGCTGTACCTTTACCCAACAGATAGTCCCAGCTTCGGGTTGAAAAGTTTGACCGTCTTCGAGGGAAAATCGCGTCGATTCTTGGGATGTTTTAACCTGAATCGCTGGTTTACCTATCCGAGAGATTGACGTGTCCAGTTCCGATAGCCAGCTTTCCATCGCACTTGCTAACCAATTTTGAGAAGTCTCAAGATCGTCGCTATTAACCTGTAGTAGTTCGGTTTCTCCCATGGGAACGGCTAAAATTTGGCGATCGCTACTCGCTGTCCCAAACAGTGCCTCTCCTGACGAACGACTCAATAGATAGCGTCGCGTTCCCTGGATAATGCCATCCTTCACTGTCACTGCAAACAGTGCCAGTGTACCAGAACGAACCATCCAAACAATCTGTGGGTCATTGAGTAGGATCGGCTCGTTACCTTTAAGTTGGTAGATTTGTCCTTTGTCATCGAGCATTGGTTAGTAGTTAAGTAGTTTAGTAGTTCAGTAGGGGCGAATGGCCATTCGCCCCTACAGTAGTTTAGTAGTTCAGGAGTAAGAGACGCGATATATCGCATCTTTACAGGTGTTCAGTATTCAATATTCTCCCTTGTCCTCCTTGTCTCCCTTGTCTCCCTTGTCCTCCTTATCTCCCCGTCTCCCCGTCTCCCTTGTCTCCCTTGTCCTCTTTATCCCTCAGTGCGGATTAATCGCGAGTACGCGCCTTCTACTTGCCACAAATCCTGGTGTGTGCCGCGTTGAACGACTTTGCCGCGATCGAGGACGATAATTTCATCGCAGTCTCGAATCGTACTGAGGCGATGCGCCACGATAATGCAAGTGCATCCCCGCCGACGTAGGTGTTGGTCTACGATCTTTTCCGTCTCGGCATCGAGAGCGCTAGTGGCTTCGTCCATAATGATAATAGAGGGATTGTTGACTAAAGCGCGAGCGATTTCTAACCTCTGTCGCTGACCGCCGCTCAAGTTAGCAGCGCCTTCCATCAGTTCGGACTCGAATCCACCCGTTAAGGAGAGAACAACATCCGCGATCGCAGCATCTTGACAAGCATTGAGTAAATTTTTATCCGGCACTGTTGCATCCCACAAAGTCAAATTGTCCCTCACTGTACCGCTAAAGAGCAAGATATCTTGTTCGACCATTGCTAAGGAGTTGGCGAGAATTTGATAGGGAATCTCTTCTCTAGTTTTGCCATCAAAAAGAATCTCTCCCGACCAAGATTGGTAGAGTCCAGCAATCACTTTAGCTACGGTAGACTTGCCAGAACCGCTACCGCCGACCAAAGCTACTCGCTGTCCTGGCTTAACTAAAAGGCTTAAGTTTTCGATGAGAGGCGGTTCGAGTCGGCTATAACCATAAGTGACATTCCGCAATTCTACGTAACCTTGCAAGCGAGAAGTTACTTCTTCTTCAACATTCTCGGCTCTTTTTCTATGTTCCACCTGTGTATCGATAGAGTTACACAGCACGTCATCGAGGCGATTTAAATTCCCTTCCAATTCTTGAAGCGTGCTGCCAAATTTAACCAGATTGTTGACGGGTTGGAGAAAGCTTTGCATCATACCTTGAAAAGCGATCAGCATCCCGATGCTCAAGTGTCCGTCCATAACGCGCCAACCCCCTACGACTAACAGGCTAGTGGTGGAAAGAGACGACAGCAAGACGGGTAAGACGGCAAAGGTCTGATTCGTCAGTCCCAACTCTTGCATAGAGTTGATGGCTTTGGTGTAGTATCCCGACCAACGAGCAAAGAAATCAGATTCTAATCCAGAGGCTTTTAGGGTTTCGATTCCTTGGAGAGCAGCGATCGAAACTCCTGCCGCTTTGCCGTACTCTTGAATTAATCGTTGATTGGCATCGACGCGCTGACGAGAAATCCGTTGTAAAGTCAGGATATTAATAGCCGCAAAACTGCCCACGAGCAAGGTCAGTACGGGGTCGTATTGAAACATGACCAAGGCATAAAAAATAACCATCACCGCATCGATCGCAGTTGTCGCCAATTGTCCCGAAAGCACTTCCGCTACTTGGTCGTTTAGCTGAGTGCGATTGCTAATTTCTCCGGCGTATCGTTGGGCGTAAAAGGTAACGGGCAAGCGCAAGATATGCCAGAGAAAGCGACTCGACATCCCAACCGCCAGCTTAACTTTCAAGCGGCGCAGGTAGCGCAATCGCAATAGCGTCAACATCCCCTGTCCGATGGCTGCCACTGCCATGCCTAAAATTAACGGTCGCAGCCAAAACTGTCTTCCTTGAATTAAAATCTCATCGACAAACACTTGGCTGAAGACGGGAACTGTCAGTCCGACGAGGGTCAGCAGAAATCCCGCCAGCACGCAGTAAATTAAGGCTCCCACCGCGCCTGCAAGCCGCAACCCCAGCAAGGAAAGAATAGTCGGTTTGCTGCCGCCTTTGACGAACTCATCCCCCGGTTCCATGAGCAGTACAACTCCGGTATAGGCTTCGTCGAATTCCTGTCTGGATACGACTCGCGGCCCCGATGCTGGGTCGTTAAGATAGACGCGATCGCCCCGAAATCCCTCTACCACTAAGAAGTGATTGAAGTTCCAGAAGACGACATAAGGGGGGCGCAGGGTTTTTAGTTGTTCGAGTTCTTTTTTAAAGCCTTTAGCATCGAGTCCGTATCGTTTGGCGGCTTTGAGCATATTGGATGCCTTGCTGCCATCGCGGGAAACGCCACACTCGCGACGCAGTTCCGGTAGCGGTACGATGCGACGGTAGTGACTCAGAATAATACCCAACGCAGCAGCGCCGCATTCAACTGCTTCCATTTGCAAGAGGGTAGGCGTTTTGATGCGCCTGTCTCTGCTGGGTCGCAGTTTTCGCAGGTACTGTAACGGGTTAATCGGTACTGCTAGCGTTGGATTAGTAGATACCACTGAAAGACCTCAAGATCGGTAAAACAAAGGTAATAGGAGCGCGTTCTTCCACCTTGACGCGAACGAGGGTAGTCGTTCCAGGAGAGATTTTTAAGTTTGGCCCTGTCGAAGAAGACCACTTGTAGCCGCTAGCTGTCGCGGCATCGGTTTCTAAGGAAGAGTAAATTTGCATTAACCCTTCCTGCTTGTCGTTGACCAAACCTTCTACAACTTCTAGGTTGCCGACTAGCTTAGTCGCGGCTTCCTTGGTAACGGGAAACTGGGAAACGTTACTAACAGTGCCGATAATCCCGCCAAATCGTTCTCTTTGGACGGTTTGAGGCGTAATTTGCACCATCATATCTGGTTGGACTTTCTTGCCATCTTTAACCGAAAAATAGGTAACGCTGACGAGTTTGCCAGTCGTATTAGCAACATCTATCGTTCCTAGACGAGTGCCAGCAGCGATAACCTCTCCGGGATTAACGGTAAGTTCGAGGATGCGTCCCGACTGTTGGCTGACGATTTCGCTATTGTTTCTTAGTTGTAGTTCCAGCCTATCAATTTCTCGTTGGACTTCTTGAATTTCTTTTTGGCGAACGGTTGAACTTTCTAAATCTTGTTGCGCCGAACTCGCTTCTTTACTGTCTAGTTCTTGCAATTGCGCTTGCAGATCTTTGATTTGATTGATGTTTTGCAAATATTGCCTCAGCGCATCGGCTTCCTTGACATCCAATTGCTTTAGTTGCGATTCTGCTTCGTCGATTTGAGCGAGGTTGTCGAGATATTCCTGTCGCGCTTGCAGGACGGTATCGTCAGAAACCGCTCCCTCTGAAAACAATTTCTGACGGTTGTTCAATCGCTGTTTTAGGGTAGGTAGTAGTTCCCGAACTGTTTGCAATCGTTGTGCTAGGTTTTCGCGATCGCGATCGATAGAAACCAATCCTTTTTCTCTTAAAATTGGTGTCAACTCCTGCAACGTTTGTAACCCTAATTCCAAAGTTTGGCGTTGCTGTTGAATGGTTTTTTTATCGAGGTTTTTTCTTCCTTGTTGCAAGCTACTTGCATTGCGATCTTGTTGTTGCAGTTGAGCCAGTTTGCTGCGCTGTAGTTGTAGCTGTTTGCGGAGATCGATTTGGTCGATTGTCGCTAAGACATCGCCTTTCTTAATTACATCCCCTACTTTCACCTTAAGGGTCATGACTTGCCCTTGGCTAGTCGATTGAAGTGGAACCACTCTACTCGGATAAATCAGTACGCCTCGACCTTCGACGGTAATTGGGATGCGTCCGTAGATACTCCAGACGACTGAACTTGCAACCAAACCACTTAAGGCTAATAGCGGCAACCAACTTCTAGGACTGACCACCCGCATGAGTTGGTCGAGTCGTTCGGGAGATGATAAACGCTCGATAGAAGTTTTGCGAAAGAGCGATTTTTTGTTGTCTAACATGGAAGTCCGTTGACAATCGCTGAGACTGGAACCCTTCACCATCGGTTAGCGAAAGAGATTTTTCCAGAGATTTACAGATGTTAGTTTATAAAAAAGAAGCCCCAATTTTAAATACATTATCTTTTGGGAAAGCTTGCAATTTTTTTGGGTTTGGGTTCGACGGTAGTTTATTAAACTACTCATCAGCTTCTAGCCGTTGCAGAACTTCCTCAATAGTAAATCTGCGTTTTGGAAAAACGGCTCTCGCTGCAACAAAAAATCTAGAAGGATATTAGTATCAATTAAAACTCTCACTTAAGATACTTCTCTACTCGTCTTTCTTCCAACATTACAGCTACTTCTTCATCCGTTGGTGCTGGTTGGTCTGTTTTCAGTAAACCTCGCATCCGCGATATCGATCTAGACCGTTCGGGATTAAAACTGGGAATTTCTTGTAATGATTCAATAATGGCACTTATTAATGAGAGGCGATCGCTTACTGACAGCTTGAAAACCTGTTCTTTGAGTTCTTAGAGGGACATAAGGCTATTTTACGATCGGGTATCTGCATTCCATTATGGCAGTCGATCGCATCCTTATTAAGCTTTTGGTCGATCGTTAGAGTTACGCACTACAATTTCAAAATCATCACAAAGTTTATTCACCAAATCTTCCATTTCCTTGAAGAAATAATCCCCAACTGTCTTGCGATTTAAAATTTTGTACTTGCGATAAATTTTAGCAAAATCCTCATAAATCTCATCTTCTGGAACATTAGATTTGATTTTTACAATCAATCGTTTGCCATCATCGGAGTTGCGAATATAAGCAAAAAAGTCGCTGATTTTTGATTCAAACTCGCGAATTCTCTCTCCTTTTAAGTTTTCTTCTTCATTACGAGCTTCAAGAATAGTTAGAATGTCAAATTTATGTTCTTCGCTAGTCGGTTCTTTCCCTTTTGCAACTTCTATTGGTTTCTTTTTCTTTTTTTCTGATTCCTGGGTTTCGACTTCTATAATTCCGATTTGATTGTCGAAATAAACTTCGATCGCGTCTTTAATATCGTCAGTTCGGTGCAGTCTGTTGTAAATAGTATTAAATAGGCGCAGGAAGGCTAGTAAGCTAGATTCGCTGTATTTTTCATCCAGACTAATGACATACTCAATGCGATTGAGGATAGTAAAATACTGAGCAGCTTTGGCTTTTGTGTCGGCGGTGTGTTTGGGGTTAGCATCAATATGCTTTTCGATGCTGCTTTCTAAATCTAGATAACTTTCGGGATCGTTCCAGTTTGCCTTATTATTAAAAATTGCTAGGAAGATATTAAAAAATTGCTCGTAAACATCAGATTTTTTAAGTTCTGTAAATAGAATTTCTAAAACTCGTTTGTCACTGTGGGGATCGAAGTCGCTAACGACGACATCGGAAAAATGCTCGAAGGCATCTTTAATATTTTGCACGTTGACATTGTTATAGGAAAAATCAACGATTTTACAATCATTTTTATACTTGGCAGTGCGATTTACTCGCGAGATAGCTTGAATCGCAGCAATACCTTTAATTTCTTTATCTAAAAACAGGGTGTGCAGTTTTTTCTCGTCAAATCCAGTTTGTAGCTTGGCGACGACGATAATTAAGCCATTTTTCTTGAGGGCAAAGTTTTCTAAAACTTTTTCTTCTGTGAGTCCATCGTTTAGCGCTGTGGCGCTTTGCTCGTTTTGGTTGCTGGAATAGACAATATGAATGGGCGCGTCGGCGTATTTGGCGTATTTGGGCTGTTTGACTAGTTCTTTGAAATGTTGGGTTACTGCCTGTTTGTAGGCGATCGCGGCTTTAATGGAATATACTGCTAGCATGGCTTTACCCGTACCTCGAATTTGCCGATAGACATCCTTGACTAGCAAATCGGCTACATATTTGGCAATGGCATTAATGCGATCGCGATTTTCATAAATTTGCTTTTTATCAGCATCTTTATAGTTAGGTTCCTCAAAGCCTTCTAGTTCGTTGCTAGGGAGGTCGAACAACATCTTTGAGGCGACAGGGACAATATTTTTGAGGGGGTTGAGAATAAAGCCATCTTCAATGGCTTCTTTCATCGTGTAGGAGTCGAAAGGAACCCACAGCTTTTCGCTTTCGGCATAGCCGCTAAATTCGCTAAAACGGGCGAGGGTAAGGTCGTCGGGGGTAGCAGTGAAACCGACAATCAGGTTTTTTTTGGTGCGGGTTTGGTTATATTGGGTTTGGATATCGAAGGGGGTTTGCAATTCGTCAAAGATATTGACCATTTCATCGTGTTGGTCGCCACTATTGGAACGGTGAATCTCGTCGATTAAAAAGACAATGCGGAGTTTGGCGAGTTTTTGCAGGGTGTCTGCATCGAGCATTTCTCGCACGGCACCAAATTTTTGCAGGTTGACGATGATTAAACGAGTGTCGGACTTGAGGGCTTCTTGAAAGGTTTTTTTGTTGTGTGCTTCGATGTACATTTTGTTATCAATGTTCATGTTCAGCATTTTGGAGTCTATTTGGCTCCTTAATTGCAGGCGATCGACGACGATCGCAATTTTGTCGTAAACGTATTGACCGTTGCGGCGCAAGTCTTTTAGTTGCAATGCCGTCCAGCCGATGATGTTGGATTTCCCAAACCCGGCGGCATATTGCAATAATAAGGAATAGACGTTTTTATTATTGGCGTAAGCTTTGCGCTTTTCGATCAGTTCGGCTCGTTTAGCAGCAGAGGTATTTGCGAGTTGTTGTTCTAGCAGGTGAATAAAGTAGTCATCTTCGCCTTCGTGGTCTAAAAATTCGTCAATTTTAGCGAGAATTTTATCGGTGGCAAATTTCTGTTTGGGACGGGGTGAAATGAGTTGTCCTAATTCGTTTTTGAGTTCTTTTTTGCCGTTAATGGCGTAAATATCTCGTTCGATAAAGTTGTAGTAGAGGATTTCTTTTTCAATAAAGCTTTTGCCGTAATGGAAGGTGAAGAGTTCTTTGAGTTTATCTTTTTTGTCAGCGTTGGGGTTGAGTAGGGGATAGGGTTTGAAGGTTTTAATCGCTTTCTTTTCGTATTCTTCGCGATCGAATTTCCCTTCGCGGCAGGTTGTAAGAATTTCGTCAAAAAAGTGGTCTATAGTGCGAAAAACGTAAGTTTCGCCGATATCGGTGCTGGTGATGTGGATGGCTTTTTCAAAGATTTTTAGGAAGTCTTTGCGATAGTGGTCTTTTTCTTTGTCGCTGAGTTGGGGATTGTTGTCAAAGGTTTCGTAATAGACTTTAACCGCCTCAAAGTAATCTTTAATAACTTTACCGCGTCCATTTTTGCGGGCGGTTTGGTTGCTGAGGTTGGATTTTAGTTCGCTGTAGCCGAGATAAATGCCGTTGACAAAGAGGCAAATATCGGGACGGAAGGAAAAGATTTGTTTGTTTTGATAGTTATATTTGTAGGGCAGTTCTTGAACGACAGAAAAGATATTTTGCTCAAAAAGGCTGCTGTCGTGAATTACGCTGTCGTCGGTGTAAAATAAATGGAGTTTGATGCCTTGCAGGGTGACAGATTTGTTAGCATTGATGAATAATGCCATGTTGCGGCTGCTGGCGATGCGTTCTTGGATTAGTTCGATTAAATCTGCTAGTAATTGTTGGGCGTTGCCGCTATATTTTTTGAGTAGGGTTTCGTAGGGTTTTTGGTTGAGTTCGGTGGAAGAGATGAAAGCTTGTAGGTCTTCTTCGATAATGAGGGAGTTGGTAATCGTGTTGGCTTTTACTTCCTGATAGCCTAAGCTTTCCCGAAAGAAGGGAATGAAAAATTTATCTTGCAGTTGGGTTTCTTGCATAATGATTTGAACAGAGATTGCATAGATTAGCGGATGACAGAGAAAATGTCTGAATCACGGATTCGACAGATTTAAGGATGACGCGGATTATAGGATTATAGAATGATGTTAAAAAACTAAAAAATCGGTGTAATCTGAAAATCCGTGAAAATCTGTGATTAAAAATCGGTGTAATCTGAAAATCTGTGTTCAAACTATTATGAGTTTGTCTGATGGAAAAGTTGAAGTACGCTGATATTACTCAGAAAATCATCGGTGCTGCTTTTGAGGTACATAAGTTTTTGGGGAATGGGTTTCAAGAGGTAATTTATCAAAGGGCGTTGGCTTATGAAATGAGCCAATCAGGTTTAGTGTTTGCGCGTGAGATCGAACAAGATATTTTTTATAAGGATCTAGATAAACCTATTGGGACTCGTAGGGCTGATTTTGTGGTGGAGGGGAAGGTATTGGTTGAGTTGAAGGCTGTTATTCAGCTTGAAGATGTGCATTTGGCTCAAGCTTTGAATTATTTAAAGGCGTACAAGTTGGAGGTTGGTTTACTAATTAATTTTGGGAGTAAGAGCCTAACGTTTAAGAGGTTGGTTAGATGATAGAGCGACGGGAAAATGTCTGAATCACAGATTTTCACGGATTTTCAGATTACACCGATTTTTTAGTTTTTCAACATCATTCTATAATCCTATAATCCGCGTCATCCTTAAATCTGTCGAATCCGTGTTCAGACTTTGATTTTGCCCGTGACGACATCGTTAATTAGGGTTTTTCTTAGTTCTTTGAGTTTTTCGATTTGGGTGTTAATGGTTTGAATAATTTGGTCGATTTGTGCAGTTTTAGTGTCTAGGTAATGTGCGATCGCTTTTTGTTCGGAAGGTGGGGGAAAGGGAACTTCAATTTGAAAAAACTCTTTGGCGTATAAACGCAGACGAGAAGAAACAATACCTTTTGAATTTCTTGTCATCTCAACTATTGCATTAGGAGTTCTGACAAGATAATCAAAATATCGATAATTATATGGAATATTGTTAAGTGGCATATAGACATTATAGGAAGGACTACAAATACCAAAATAATTGCTTGTTCCTAAAGCTCCCATCCAAGCCCACATGGTATTTATAATTAAATCTCCCTGATGGCAAATTTTATAGCCTTCCATTGTTTCAGCCATAAACATATTTACGTTTTTCTCACTTCGAGGAGTAATACCAGTGATGTGAGATACAGTAAGTAATGTTTCCTTACCTGTAGAACTTATACTGCTTCGTTCTTGAAATATTTGCTTATTCCGAATAACTTCCCAATGCTCAGGAATTTCACCTATCCACTCAACTCCGCTATCTTTCATCGGCACAGATTTATCAAGCCCGCGTGTTACAGTTTCATTGATGAGAGACTGCTTGAGATTGCCGTATAGTTTCGCTTTCTGGGCGAGTAGGTCAATTTTGCGATCGCATTGTGCGATTTTTGTGTCTAGGTAATGCGCGATCGTTTTTTGTTCGGGGAGTGGGGGGAGAGTAACCCACAATCTTTTGATTGCTTCTTGATTAATATTTGGATCTTTTCTTGCACTATCAGCAAAAATTTCCCAATGAGGTCTGAAATATTGTATGTAGTACCACAGGTATTCTGAAACAAACTTTTTGTCATTTGGAAATATGGCACAAACGGATTGATTGATAGTCACTTCTTCTTGAAGAATTGCGTTTTTACCAATTGTCCCCATTCCACCATACATCGCCAACAAAATACTTCTAATGGGAATGGAAGTTAGGTTATAGTGTTCTCTTGCGAGATCCGTAACCTTGAACTCTGAAAAATACAATTTAGTATTATTTAGATCTGTAGTCCGAACCCAAAAATGAGTTCCATTATCATAATATTGGCTCAATCCACTTTGAGGAGTAGTTCCCGATTTTGTTTTTGTCAGACTTTTTACTCTAGATAAGCTCCAATGCTCAGGCACATCACCTAACCACTCAACCCCACTATCCTTATAAGCTTGATAACGTTCAAATTTCATCACAACTCTAACCCATCCTCAAGCTTCTTCAACTCCTCATCAAGAGCCGCAATTTCTTCTAAAATCTCCTCCACACTTCTCAACTTTTCTGGCTTATAAAACACCTTATTAAAATTAATTTCTACTCCCACAACATTTTCTAAATACTCAAAAGGCTTAGTAATATACTTCGCCATAAATGCCGCAATAGCTTCCTGATTCGCTGCTTCATCCCGATGAAACGGAATAATTTCATAATCCTTCTGATAATCTGGCGTTAATTCCACCGTAATTTCAATTCTTTCTGACTGGGTTTTCGTTTTCTTTTTCAACGCAGCTTTTATGACAATCTTGCCGCAACCTAACTCTTCCTGCTTGCCAATAACTTCCTTAATCAGCGTTTCTTTATCCGCATCAAACCGATACATCGCTTTATCCGTCGTCACGACCAATGGTTGCTCTTTGTAGTCCAGGGAATCGACAAAAGGCTTAATATCTTGCTCAAACGCCTCCGCTAACGAGCTAAATTGCTCCGAATCATACTCCCTAATCGTAAATTCTGTTAACGTCCGTTCCCCATTTTCCAACTTCAATGGCGACAACTTCAGACTAGTTTGACCTTCCTTGAGACGACTGGCAAAAGTTCTGCCTTGCTCGTCTACATTGGTAAGCATAATCGCTTGTTTATTAAAGTAGAAAAACTCCTTATCGAACACTCGTGCATAGTCGTTATCCACAAACCGAGTCAAGGTTTCCACAATCTGTAAGCGGCTAATTTCATCCACTTCTTTCCGCTTCGATCCCTTATTCTTTTTCAGTGGCTTAAACTTCTCGCTAGCATTAATCAACATCACCCGATCTTTGCGTTGTGCGAGTTTATTCTTGTTCAATACCCAAAGATAAGTATAAATGCCCGTATTAAAAAACTCATCTGTCGGTAACTGAATCACCGCTTCCACAATATCCGAATCTAGCATCCATTTCCGAATATTGCTTTCTGCCGAACCCGCATCCCCACTAAACAGAGTCGAACCATTGTGAACCACAACCCCTATGCCATTTGCATCCAACTTCGAGATCAAATGCTGCATAAACAACAACTGACCGTCAGAAATCGACGGCAAATACTTAAACCGTTGGGTTTTATCGTTGATGATATCCTTTTGGTAGCCTTTCCAACTCACTCCATAAGGCGGATTAGCAATTATTACGTCAAATTCATCGTTATAGAATTTGTCATTGGTTAGCGTATTGCCATGCTCGATCTTAGAATCTACCCGAAACCGACTTTCAATCTTAGCTAAAGCGTAAAGCGCATCATTCCAGTCTTGCCCGAAAGTTTGAGTCAATCGCTTTACCTTAGCGTTAATCCGGTCTTCCACGCCGAATAGTAAATTGCCGCCGCCACAGGTACAGTCGTATATTTTTAACAGGCGATCTGAATCCTCAATCTTAGAAGCGATAATCTCAGCAATCAGCCCAATTACATCATCTGGCGTGTATTGTTCTCCTGCCGTCTCCGCCGAAATATCCGCCCATCGGCGTTTAATATGCTCTTCTAAGGTCGTTATTGCCGAGTTATCAAAAGGTTTTAGGTCAATGCTGCTCCATTCTTTCGTATAACCTAAAAGTACCTTTTTTGCCTTGAGCTTGGCAATTACCCCTTTAATATCGAGAAACTTTTCGCCTTCTGTCGCATCCACTCCCAACAGATCTTTTGTTTCCCCGTCAAAACCCTGTAAGTATGCCTCAAAATCAATATCAAAGGATTTATCGTTCTGGCAAATATCCTTTAAAGTTTGATTTTTCTCGAAAATATAGACATTATAGCCCTGCCCCTTGTCTTGAATCAGCCCGATTAAATCTTCTTGAGAAATATCCGCCAACGCCTCTACACCGATTTCTACTTTCAGTTCGTCAAACATCCTGACCAAGCGGCTTTCAATCATCACCAGGGCAAAAAACGGCATCATGTAGGACGGCCATTCCGATTCCTTAATACCACAACCTCGCAGCAGGTCGGCAGTTGCCCAGATTTTTGATTCGTATTGGAGGATGTTATTGACACTCATGCAGCAATGATTTGCTTAAAGGTAAAACTTAGTATACCCATTACGATCTTAAAAATGCACAAGTAGATAAGTGGGTTTTGGTGCGATGCCCCTACAAATACCTTAAACTAGACTTTTGATAAGTTAGTTGAGAATTGAGACGCGATCGCATTGATGTTTTTAACTGTAATTGATAACTTGGGTTCTTGAGTAAAGATAGGGAATTTAAGCAGGAAGTTAAGGAACAACTCAGATGAGGACTCATTTTCAGAGCAACGTTGCAAATTGCGATCGCTCGATTCACAGTTTTCTCGCTTCTCAGTCACCGCGCATCAACTCAAAACATAAGTTGTTTCTTAACTTCTCAATCTTCACTGGTAAAAATTTCTAGAGAACATAGCATAGGTATTAAAGTCCTTTCGTGCTTTAAGACTTTGGTGACTCAGAACCAAAGGGAGAAACATAAACCAGTGATTATCAAAGGTTCAGTACCGAGTTCTCTTAAGCTTC
>JALOOL010000444.1 GCA_025454425.1 Hydrococcus sp. Prado102
ATCGCGATGGGAAAATTTTCTTTGGCATTCCTTACTCGGAAGCTGAAGTGAAAAATTCGCTCACTATCGAACGACGCATTCAGCTACCAGAAGATTACGCCGACAATAGCGATATCCCAATGGTACGCCAGCACCTAACGCCCGATGGAGAAGTAACTGACGTATTCGTTCCTCTCAACCACGAAGGGAAATACTTAGGCGTGTTGGCGGTCGGGATCAATCCCAATCCTACGGTTGCTGCCTCATCTAATCTAACCAGAGATGTCACGATCGCAGTTTTTATCTCGATTTGGGCAATGGTTATTTTGGGAGCAGTTTTTAACGCCCTTACTATTACCAAACCCATCAAAGAATTATTGTTGGGAGTCAAAAATATTGCCGCTGGTAACTTCAAACAAAGAGTCGATCTACCTTTTGGCGGCGAACTAGGAGAGCTAATTTTCAGTTTTAATGAAATGGCAGAACGCCTAGAACGTTACGAAGAACAGAATATCGAAGAACTAACGGCGGAAAAAGCGAAATTAGAAACCTTGGTTTCTACGATTGCCGACGGCGCACTGTTACTCGACCCCAACTTACAATTGCTTTTAGTTAATTCTACTGCTAGACGAATGTTGGGTTGGGAAGGTCACGATGCGATCGGAACTAGCGTTCTCGAACTTTTTCCTTCTGAACTCAAAGAACAACTAAGTCAACCGCTTCAGCAACTAGCATCGGTTTATCCCGCTAAACTCGAAGATGATACTGCGATCGAACACCTCGATCCTATGTCCCAAAGCGATGCCAGTCTCTCTCCAGAAGAATATCGCTTGAGTTTAAAACAACCTACTCAACGAACGATTCGGATAGTTCTCACACAAGTTCTCGATCGCCACAGCGAGGCAATTAAAGGCGTTGCCATGACCGTACAAGATATCACCCGCGAAGTAGAACTCAACGAAGCTAAAAGTCAATTCATCAGCAACGTTTCTCACGAATTAAGAACGCCCTTATTTAACATCAAATCATTTATTGAAACTCTGTGCGAATTTGGCGAGGATCTTACCCACACCGAACGCCGCGAGTTTTTAGAAACAGCCAATCACGAAACCGACCGCCTTACCCGACTCGTCAACGACGTTTTAGATTTATCGCGACTAGAATCCTCTAAAACTTACCATTTAGAAGCGATCGATGTCTCTCAACTCATCGAACAAACGCTGCGAACTTACCAACTAAGTGCTAAAGATAAAGGATTGGAAGTCGTCCAAGAAGTCGAAGCCAATTTACCGCCCGTTATAGGTCATTACGATTTGTTACTTCAGGTATTGACAAATTTAATGGGAAATGCTCTAAAATTTACCGAAACGGGAGGGAAAATTGCTATTCGAGCTTATAAGTTGAAAAATGAAGGCGACCGCAAATCACAAGTTAGAGTAGAGGTTTCCGATACCGGAATCGGTATCGACGCAGAAGATCGAGAATCTATTTTTGAACGCTTCTTCCGCGTCGAAAATCGCGTTCACACCTTAGAAGGAACGGGATTAGGACTATCAATTGTCAAAAATATTATTGACAGACATCACAGCAAGGTTAACTTAATCAGCGAAGTCGGTATAGGCACGACATTTTGGTTCGATCTCGCCGTACATCAAGAATTAGAACCAGCAAAGGTGGAGTAGGGGAGTGTGGGAAGACAAGGGAGACAAGGAGACAAGGGGGACTCTTGAAGACTCTTGAAGAATATTGAATCCTAAATTTTGGATCTCGGTTGAACTTTGAACTTTGAACTCTAATCACTGATAACTGGTCACTGGTCACTGGTAACTGTTAAGACTTGCACGTTAGAGTTAAAGAAGCGAAAATGAAGATGTTTTTATTCAACCCATTCGAGCGATAAAATTTTTCTTATGGAAGATAGAGTGCTTCGTGCCTTTTTTTTTGGCAGGGCTTTAGCGGAAGTCCTCAACGAGAAAGTTGAAGAGAGTGTAACCAACGCGCTTAGCGAACTGGGAAAATTTGATGCCGAACAGCGAGAACGCCTGCGTCAATTCATCGAAGAAGTTCGAGAAAGAGCCGATCGCGAAGCAACTAAAGGAAATGCTACAACAGGAATAGACTTCCCTAGCGATTTACAAGAAACAATTGACGAACTGCGAGCAGAAATTGCCCGTCTGCGGGCAGAGTTAAAAAACTATAGAATTTAGGTAGTCTGTAGTAAACATACGATTCAGTTGCGCTCTGTTTTTGTTAACTTGGCGTAAGCAACCATTATCATCCTAAAAACTTCTGCATTCTTGGAAGCTTAAACTTGTTTCAGTAAAGATTAATTAAAAACCGAGTGTCTGCCCTCTCTCCCAAAACGATTCAGCCAGCATCTAAATCCGACTCCAGCAAGCGCGATTCTCAATATGAAATTGCCAAAAATGCCTATCGCTGGAATCAGGAAAATTATTCTATCAATCGCCGACGCTTCGATATTTGGCGATTCGTTTTGCTTTTGCTCTATAAATTGTGGCTTAACGGCAAAAAGTGGAGTTATAAAGGCGGACACACCGAAGAACAAATTGCTAAAAGACGAAAAGCTCAAGCAACTTGGATTCGAGAAAGTCTATTGGAATTGGGGCCGACTTTCATAAAAGCAGGTCAACTGTTTTCGACGCGAGCCGATTTATTTCCCGCCGAGTATGTAGAAGAACTTTCTAAACTTCAAGACCAAGTTCCGGCTTTTACTTACGAACAGGTTGCGAGTATTATCGAAGCAGATCTCGGCAAATCGCTCAACCAACTTTTTCGCCATTTCGATCCCGTTCCCATCGCTGCAGCTAGTTTGGGACAAGTCCACAAAGCGCAGTTGCATTCGGGCGAAGAGGTTGTTGTTAAAGTTCAGCGTCCCGGACTCAAAAAGTTGTTCACTATCGACTTAGCAATTCTCAAAAAAATTGCTAATTACTTTCAAAACCATCCCAAATGGGGAAAGGGACGCGACTGGTTGGGGATTTATGAAGAATGCTGTCGCATTCTTTGGCTGGAGACAGATTATCTTAATGAAGGGCGAAATGCCGATATCTTTCGTCGCAACTTTCGCACCCAAACTTGGGTCAAAGTTCCTAAAGTCTACTGGCGTTATACATCGCCGCGCGTTTTGACCCTCGAATACGTTCCTGGAATCAAAATCAGCCATTACGAAGCCCTAGAAGCGGCTGGGTTGGATAGAAAGCTACTCGCCAAACAAGGCGCTAGAGCTTACCTGCAACAACTTCTCAACGACGGTTTCTTTCACGCCGACCCCCATCCCGGCAATCTAGCGGTTAGCCCCGATGGATCGCTGATCTTCTACGATTTTGGGATGATGGGAGAGATCAAGACCAATGTGAGGGAAAAATTAATGCAGACGCTATTTGGCATCGCCGAAAAAAATGCCGATCGCGTTGTATCATCTCTCATCGATCTCGGCGCACTAGAACCGATTGGAGATATGGGAGCCGTGCGGCGATCTATCCAGTTTATGCTCGATCACTTCATGGACAAGCCGTTTGAAGAACAATCAATTACTCAAATCGGCGACGATCTTTACGATATCGCTTACGATCAGCCCTTTCGCTTTCCGGCAACGTTTACGTTTGTTATGAGGGCTTTTTCGACCTTGGAAGGCGTAGGTAAAGGGTTAGATCCAGAATTTAACTTTATGGAGGTGGCGCAACCATTTGCGATGCAGATTATGACTAATGGGAATGGAAAAAATGGCAGTACGATTTTAGACGAACTCGGACGACAAGCCGCTCAAGTGGGCAGTACCGCCCTGGGATTGCCTCGACGTATCGAGGACACGATTGAAAAATTGGAGCGGGGCGATATTAAAGTTCGAGTGCGATCGAGCGAATCCGACCGAATTTTACGTCGTATGAGTGCTATGCAGCTAGGAACTAACTATACTTTATTTATTAGTACCTTTATCTTGTCTGCTACTCTTTTATTTATTTATGGACATCTAAAACTAGCAGCGATCGCTCTGTGTTTAGCACTGGCTCCCGCATGGGCGTTCTTTCGCTTACTTAGAAAGGTCGATCGCCTAGATAGAATGATGTAATGAGGAGACTAAGGCAGAAGCGTTTATAACCACTTCTAGTTCGGCGGTCAATTCATTAAAAAAAAAGAAGGATACCGATAAATTGTAGAGGCTCAAGCTAGATATAGTTTATTATTTAGTATCCCTTATCTAACCAAAAGCAATAAAGCTTCTTATATAGT
>JALOOL010000123.1 GCA_025454425.1 Hydrococcus sp. Prado102
TTCGATTTTTTTATCTTTTAATAAAGTTCGGATTTTAGGCGAATTAAGCTATCGATTTGTTGCTTTAAGAAACTTTACTCGAATTGTAGAAGATGAAAGAGTTTGGATTGCCCTAAAAAACACTTTTGAGTATGTCATTATTGTCGTTCCCCTTCAAACAATTTTGGCATTATTATTAGCCACAATTTTAAATGCTAAGCTTCAAGGTCAAAATTGGTTTCGTATAATCTTTTTTTTACCAACTGTAACATCTTCTGCTGTTTTAACTTTAATCTTTATTTGGATATATAACTCTAATGGATTACTCAACAATTTACTAGCTCGGTTTGGATTGCCAACTTATAATTGGTTGGGCGATCCTAATGTAGCACTTAAATCAATTATGCTTATGAATATTTGGTCTACTGCCCCTTTTTTTATGGTGATTTATTTAGCTGCACTACAAGATATCCCAACGGAATTATATGAAGCTGCAAAAATAGATGGTGCGAATGAATGCGATCGCTTTTTTAATATCACCTTACCATTACTCAAACCCGTAACTTTTTTTGTAATTATTATGGGCATTATTGGTACTTTTCAATTATTCGACCAATCTTATATTTTCTCCAACGGTTCTGGCGGTCCAAATAACTCAACGCTTACCGTTGTTTTGTTAATTTATCAATACGCTTTTAATAGTTTAGATATGGGTTATGCTGCTGCTTTAGCTTTGATGCTAGCCATAGTTATTTTATTAGTAACCTTAATTCAACGTCGTTTTTTCAAAGATTAATTATCTAGCGATGAAAAACGCTATAAAATACAGTTTTTTTAACAGGCAATAGGCATTCTTGCAACAGAGAATAGGAAAGAAATATATGAAAGATAAGATTTATTTAAAAATTATTCTTTATAGCATTTTAATCTTCTATGCGATCGCGACATTGTTTCCTTTTGCTTGGGCGCTATCTGCTTCTTTTAAACCTCTCGATGAAATCGTTGTAGGTGGATTGAACTTGATTCCTGAAAATTTTACTTTTAATAATTATGAAACTATTTTTATAAAATCTCCTTTATTTGGACGCTGGTTTTTAAACAGCATTTTTGTAGCTATTTTCGTGACTGGGTTTAATCTACTATTTAATTCTATGGCTGGCTACGCCCTAGCTAGAATTAACTTCCCAGGACAGACATTATTCTTTGGAATCATCGTCGCGATTCTACTCGTTCCCGCACAGGTTACATTAATTCCTAGCTATTTAATTCTTAAACATTTGGGATGGTTAAATACTTACCAAGGACTTATATTACCCAATGCAGCTAATGCTACTTTTATTTTTATGATGCGACAGTTTTTTGTTAATTTTCCCAAGGAATTAGAAGAAGCCGCAGCATTAGATGGGTTGAGTCGTTGGGAAACCTTTTTACAAGTTGTTTTACCTTTAGCAAAACCCGCTTTAGCAGCACAAACTATTTTTATTTTTATGAGTTCTTGGAACAATTTTTTAATGCCATTGATAATTGTCTCTTCTCCAGAAATGTTTACTCTACCTTTGGGATTAAATACATTTAAAGGATTGTATATTAGTTACTGGAATTATATTATGGCAGCTTCAATGGTATTTACTTTGCCTGCTTTGGTAATCTATGCCTTTTTTAATCGTTATTTTGTTTCGGGAATGTTATTTACTGGTACTAAGGGGTAACTAAGTGGCTAGGCAAAATTAATTACACATTCTGCCAACTCCGCATAAAGCTTAAAATACTTTTAGGGCAAGAAATGTCTGCCCTACGGATTATTAAAATCATTGTAATTAATTTTGTTGACTTGCTTAAGCTGTTATGCTTTTAGATTACTTGTTTCGATCGGGGAACAAGCAACCGTAAAAAGATTGAGGTAAATTTAACTAATCTAAGAATATAAAGTTTAAATGCGTTTTGGTTTAGTGTGTTGAAGAAAACTAGTCTGGGAAAGCTCAAAAGTTAAACCTTTTTATATAACTCCTCAAAATTTTACAACTGTCTGTAACAATAAGAAAAGAAAGCCTTAATTTTGTCGAAAACTGTAATTTGTTTCTGGGTTGGAGAATATTAGCTATTGACAATTAGGAACTTTTGTGGAGATGAAAAGTTTTAATCCTGAAGAATTTCAAATCCTCGTTGTAGACGAAACGAGCAACAATCTTCAGTCAATCCTCCCAACTTTAAAGAAGGCGGGATATGCGATCGCGTTTGTCCATAACGAACGACAAATGCTTGAGGTAGTTGAAAAGAAGCAACCCGACTTAATTTGGATCGATCTTGCCAACCAAAAAGTAGATGGCTTAAAACTTGGTAGAATTCTACACGATAATCCCGAATATTGCCATATCCCTCTTATTTTTTTGACAGCAAATCGAGAGCAAGAAGACCTAATCGAGACATTCGATCGCGGTATCGTAGACAGCTTAAGTCAACCACTCAAAGAATTAGAAGCTCTAACCTGCATCAAAACTCATTTAAAGTTAAAACGAAATCGAGAAGAATTACAGAAAGCATATGCACAATTAGAAAAATTAGTCAATACCGATCCCCTAACAGAAATTGCTAATCGCCGCGCTTTATTAATTTTCGGCGAAAGAGAATTTGAACGCGCCAGACGATACGGACAATCGTTTTCTGTCTTGACAATCGATATCGATCGCTTCAAACAAATTAACGATACCTACGGACACGACATCGGCGATCGCGTTCTCGTTTACATGACACAAATAGTCACAAAATCGCTTCGCAAAGCAGATTGTTTCGGACGATATGGCGGAGAAGAATTTTTAGTTTTTTTGCCCCAAACGCTTGAAGATCGAGCTTTTTACGTTGCCGAACGCATTCGCAATCGGATCGCTAAAGCATCTTTTAAAGTAAAAGAAAAAACAGTAGCAATAACCGTAAGTATCGGAATCGCAAGTTATTACCCCGACGATGGAAGCCTCCATACAATTTTAAAACGTGCCGATCTCGCCGTTTATCAAGCAAAAGAAAGAGGACGCAATCAGACAATTGCCAACATTCCTATCGAGCGATCGCAACTCGATCTCAGTAAACATCAAAAACACTTTTGAATGAAGATTAAAAAGCTTCTCAAACCTCAAATTGTCTCCTTACTTGCTTTCTGCCTTCTTACACCAGTCTTCGCTTCATCAAGCAAAGCTGCCGAACTAGAAGAAATTATGCGTCGAGGTCAACTTATAGTTGCCGTTAAAGATAATCTGCGTCCCTTGGGATTCTATGACGAACGAGGCAATTTACAAGGATTAGAAATCGACATTGCGAGGCGTTTGGCAAAAGAAATACTCGGAAGTGCCGATGCAATCGTCTTAAAACCCGTCACCAATCAAGAACGCTTGCAAGTCATTCTCGATAACCAAGTCGATATAGTTATTGCTAGGATCGCAACAACGCCGTCTCGCGATCGCTTGGTCGATTTTAGCGATTACTATTATCTTGATGGCACTGGTATAGTAACCAAAAATCCCACCCTACAAAAATTAGACGATTTAGCTACTGGTAAAATCGCCGTTCTCAAAAACTCTAGTACAATTGCCGTCGTGCGTTCCGAACTCCCCAATGCCCGACTAATTGGGGTAGATTCATATCAAGAGGCATTGACGCTTCTAGAAGCAGGACAAGCCGATGCCTTTGCCGCAGACAATAGCGTTCTGACAGGCTGGGTACAAGAATATCCTCAATATCGACAACTACCCGTTCGTCTTTCTGGCGATGCGTTATGTATAGCAATACCCAAAGGATTACAATATTCAAGTTTGCATCAAAAAATCAATACTGCGATCGCCCGCTGGCAAAAATCTGGCTGGCTGCGCGAAAGAGCAACTTATTGGGGACTACCTTAAACAGTGACCAGTGACCAATTATTAGAGAATTAATAACAAAGAACAATTTATGAAAGAAAATCTTCCTATTATTTACTTATCTATCCTGTTGTTCTTATTGGGCGGTACGGCTATATTTTTATTACAACAGGTAATCAAAACTCGTCGAGTTGAAAGTAAATTTTCACGCCTGCAAAAGAAATTACAAAACGAAAAAGGAACTGCCAAAGAATATTACGAGTTAGGCAGTATTTTTCTCGATAAAAAGCTATTCGTACAATCAATTAATCTCATGCAAAAAGCGCTCAAAACAGGAGAAAAGTTAGATTCCGAAAATAAGGCACTAATTTATAACGCGATTGGCTATGCTTCTTTTGCTCAGGAACAATACGAAGTAGCTATTCGTAACTATAAAGAAGCCCTAAAACTCTATCCACAATATACGATCGCGCTTAACAATCTAGCCAACGTATACGAACGCAAGCAAATGACGATGAAAGCCTTAGAAACCTATGAAGAAACCCTAAAAGTCGAACCCAATAATGAAGTTGCCAAGCGTCGCTCTGAATCATTACGCAAACGCTTAGTAAGCTCTACTTGAATAACTCAATACGGTTCAGTTAGCAGTAAAAACTTTTAACTGCGTAGGTTAGGTTGTACTCGCGTTCAATCCAACCTACAACTACAATTATCCTTAACCGAACTGTATTGACTGATTACTGATAACTGATTACTGATAACTGATATATGGTTCCTTTAAATGATGAGAATCCAACCAGAACGACTCCGATAGTCACTTACATTCTCATCACTATTAATGTTCTCGTATTTATCCATCAAATAACGTTGACACCGCCTCAACTAGAGGCTTTTTTTCGTCTTTATGCTCTCGTCCCCAGAGAACTGACTACTAGTTTTGAAGGAGTAGCAAGCAACAGTCCCGTACCGGAATATTTAACGCTCGTTACCTCTCAATTTCTGCATGGAAGCTTTACCCATATAGGCTTTAATATGTTATTTTTATGGGTATTTGGCAACAATATTGAAGATAGATTAGGGCATCTTAAGTATATTATTTTTTATCTAGTTTGTGGAATTTTAGCGGCTTTGAGTCAATGGATCGTATCGGTTACGTCTGAGATTCCTTCATTGGGAGCGAGTGGCGCGATCGCAGGGGTGATGGGAGCCTATATTATTAAATTTCCCCAGGCTAGAATTTTAACTTTAATTCCTCTTGGTTTCTTTTTCTATACTGTTAGAATCCCTGCCGTTTTTTTCCTGGGTTTTTGGTTCGTTCAACAAGCTTTGAACAGTTTATTATCCCTACAAGTTCCTCCTGATATGCAGATGGGTGGCGTTGCTTATTGGGCGCACGCAGGAGGGTTTGTTTTTGGCGCAATTCTCGGCCCATTATTAGGATTATTCTCAAGAGATGGTTAAGTCCGGGATCGTTTTTTTACCAAATGCAGAATCGACTTTCCAATTAGGCAAAATTTTGGGAGGGTCTTTGTCTGCTGGAACCGTTATATTACTCAAAGGGGATTTGGGTGCGGGGAAAACGACTTTGGTACAGGGAATTGGCGCAGCATTAGGCATTAAAGATTCGATTCTCAGTCCCACTTTTACCTTAATTAACGAGTATACAGAAGGGCATTTGCCTTTATATCATTTGGATTTGTATCGCTTAGAACCTCAAGAAACCGAAGGCTTGTATTTACATCTATACTGGGAAGGAGTGGAAGTTACGCCAGGAATTATGGCGATTGAATGGGCAGAACGTTTGCTATACTTGCCTCCCAGTTATCTCGATATCAAACTCAGCTTTACCAAAGACCTGCAACGTCAGGCAAAGATAGATTTAGTTGGATTAGACTTAGATTTATCGAAACTGGGCGATCGCACTTTTTAATATATTATCTCTTCCCTAATTTTTGTTTGATTTTAGTAGCTAACATATCGACTTCGGGTAACTTTAATTGCATTGCCAGTCCTGCAAACACGATTAAAGCAATACCCATAGTCAAACTGAGTTGTAACAATTGAAGTAGAAAATTATTACTTCCTATAAAGTTTTCCCACCCTAAATTTGCGCTCCAACTTGCAACACCTGAGACGATAGTAATTGCAATTAGTTGTAATAATACTAAACCCCACTCAGCTAAAGGCAAACCATCAAGCCGACGATTTAAAATCCATAAAAATGCTGCCATCGAAGTAATATTAACCCCAACAGTTGCTAATACTAATCCTGGCGCTTGAAAAGATTGAACGAGTAAATAATCGAGTCCGGCGTTGAGAAAAATATTAAAAATACTAACTTTGAAAGGTGTATCGCCATCGCCTAACGCATAAAATACCCTCACTAAAACATCTCGTCCCAAATAAAAGAACATTCCAAAACCATAAGCCATTAATAGCGGGACGACGATTTGAGTGACTTGGGCATCAAAAGTTCCGCGTTCGTAAACAAGGCGTATAATTGGATGTGCTAAAGAAACAAAAATTGCCGTCATCGGCAACATCGTTAAAGCGGTCAGCATCAACCCCTGACGGATTCTTAACTTCAAATCTTGCCAATTTTCCGGGGCGGCGAGACGAGAAAATTCAGGCAGAAACGGCACTAAGATCGTATTAGAAATAATGCCTAACGGAGTAATTACCAAAAAATTTCCATATCTCATCGCCGCTGCTGCATTAGGAATGAAAGAAGCAAACCATAACGCCGTATAAAAATTGATGTAGAGCATTCCAGAAGAGAGCGTAGCAGGGATTAACACTTTTAAGACATCTTTAACCCCAGGAATGCGCCAATCAAAACGCAGTCGTAATCTACCCATTCCCGACTTAGATTGAGCGCCTACTTGTGCCAACCATTGTAAAACTGCACCTGCAAGGGTTCCCCCAGCTAAAACGGTTCCTCCAAGAGAGAGATACTGAGGCGCGTTAATTTGCGAACCCAAGAACCAAAATAACCAACCGCCGCCAATGACAACAGTAATGCTCGAAAGTAGCGGACTAATACTCGGCAACCAGTATTGTCCCGATACGTTGAGAGTACCAAAACCAATACCGATGAGTCCCCCAAACACCGCCAAAGGAGCCATAATTTGTAATTGTTGAACGGCACTTATCTTGGTCTGTTCGTCTAAACCTGGTGCTTGAAGATAAATTAAAGGTTCGGCAAAGACGATTAGAACAAGCGTAACTAGCAGCAGGATGAGGCTGACTAAAGTAGTTATACTTTCGACTAATGGTGCGGCTTCGGCTTTACTTCGCTTGGCTAAGACGCTGACTAAAGCGCTATGAAACGGCCCGTTAATCCCGCCGAGCAAGATAAATAAAAAGCTAGGAATATTGTAAGCATAAGCATAGGCATTAGCGACAGTCCCTACACCAAAAGCAGCAGCAATAACTTGTTCGCGAACTAAGCCAAAAACTTTACTGATTAAGGTAGCAACGGCAACGATACCCGCGATACCAGCCAGTGAACGAGAAGTTTTTTTTGATTCTGACACGCCAATTTTAACTAAAGGTTAGAAGAATTCCCCTTGTATATTATTCATCCAAGGTGGGCGACGGCACAATTGCGTCCTTGTTCCTTGGCTTGATAAAGTGCCCTATCAGCCGCCTCGATTAACTCCTTGGCAGACAATTCTTGCGTGGGAATTTTAGTAGCAATGCCCAAACTCATCGTGACATAATCTCCCACAGCAGATGCTTGATGGGGAATGCGAAGTTTTTGTACTTCTTGGCGAATCGATTGTGCGACTTGCATCGCTCCCTCGGTAGGCGTGTTGGGCAAAATAATCGCAAATTCTTCTCCGCCATAACGCGCGACCAAATCGGCTGGACGATTGACGACGCGAGAAATGGCACTGGCAACAATTTTGAGACAATCATCTCCTTCTAGATGACCGTAGGTATCGTTATAGCGTTTAAAATAATCGAGATCTCCTAAAATCGCCGATAAAGGTGCGCTTTCCCTAAACATACGCCGCCATTCTTGTTCTAGGTGTTCTTCAAAACGGCGACGATTGGCAACTCCAGTCAAACCATCCAAGTTAGCAAGGCGGTGCAAAGTTTGGTTGAGTTGATATAGTTCTAAGTTCATTTGCTGAAGAGACGATTGATATTTTTGTCGTTCTTGTTCCATTCGCTTATACTCGGTAATGTCTGTTTGCACGGCGATATAATGGGTTACTTTTCCCGATTCGTCTCGAATGGGAGAAATCGAGAGGTCATTCCAAAACAGCGACCCGTCTTTACGATAGTTGCGCAAAACGACGCGGCACTCTTTTTGTTCGCGTAAAGCTTGTCGGATAGTATTGAGTCCAGTTTGCTTTGTGTCTGTTCCTTGTAGAAAACGGCAATTCTTTCCTATGACTTCTGAGGCAGAATAACCCGTCATTTGCTCGAATTTTGGATTGACGTAGATGATAGGACAATCGGTGACTCGCGCATCGGCAATGACAACAACATTTGGCGTAGCTGCGATCGCCCGATAGAGTAGTTGTAAACTTAGTTGAGACTGGGGGTGAAATTGATGGACTATCTCGTTAACATTGAGTTGTTGGAGTTGTTTTTGTAGGTAACGAAGTTTAAGTTGCGTTTTTATGCGTGCGATCGCTTCTTCTCCTCTATAAGGTTTAGCGATGTAATCCGCTCCTCCTACGGCAAAAACGCGAGCTAGATCGATCTTTTCACTTAAATTATTTAAAAAAATAACGGGGATTTCTTGAGTGGTTTCTTTAGCTTTGAGTTGTTGACAAAGTTCATAACCATTAGTTGGCGATATTTCGATTTCGAGTAAAATCAAATCTGGTAGCATCGTTGCGATCGCTCTTAAAGCTGTTTCGCGATCGCTTGCTTGGCTGACGCGATACCCTTCTTTAACAAGCCGGTTTGACAAGGTGCGAAGATTCTCTAAGTCATTCTCGACGATTATAATACTTGCCTTGTATCCCTGCTTTAAATTATCACTCATGAATCAAAATATATTTCTTGTGAAGTTCCCCAACTTACTTGGCTGAGGTTGTTTTCTACTCTCAACTCAATTCAGGGATTGTCTTACATTCGTCGAGAAAGATTTCCTACTTCATCTGCTGCTGACACATCTATTATTGCAAAGGCTCAACTCTTTGTGCGTGAAAATTTTGGTAATATCGCGCGATCGATTAATTTTGGCATAAATCGGAACAATTTCTAGGTAAAAAGAGTCGCGTTTTGCTGGTGGTGAGTAGCTTGGATAACTAACCGTGCTACTTCGCTAAAACCTTCACCTTCAGACGCTTTAGTAACGTAAGTCGGTCGATATCTAAGTCGATCCCTGTAATGTAATACATTAGCAACCCCAACTGAAAGCGGATAGCGATCGCAATTAAAAAGCGATTCGTCATTAGGACTATCCCCAATCGTCAAAAGGTTATTGGCAGCAATTTGAGGAAAATAATTTTTTAAGACTTTCTCAAGCGCGATCGCTTTATCTTGTTGCAATGGTTTAATATGACATTGAACCGTACTATACGTAAAACTCCAGCCTTTTTCTTGACAAAGAACGGTCATATGTTGCAAAGCTCGATCGCTTAAACCTTTTACATCAAACGTCCAATCGGTAATCCGAAAGCGATTGTCAGCCGACTCTTGTAGGTAGGGATAAGAAAATTGAAGTTCTGCAAACATCGCGGCGAGGTGTTGGCGATGTTTTGTTATATCGGCGATAGGCACGAGCAATTCTGGCGCTTCGCTACGACTGGAATAGAATAGACCGCCATTTTCTGCGATCGCGCCGCTAACGGGCAAATAACTGGCAATCCCGTCCACCCATCCAGCCGAACGTCCCGTTACAATTAAAACGGCAATCTCAGCTTTTGCCAAATCCTCCAGAGTTTGTAGCAAATTCGCGGTAAATTTCCCTTTTTGCGTCAGGGTTCCATCCATATCTGTCGCCAGCAGATGTATTTTGTTGAGGCGATCGTTCTTATATGCTTCAATAATTGGAGAAAAGGTCATCTAATTGGGGAATGGTGATTGGGGAATGGGGAAAAAAAACTTGCGCATATCTTTTTCACTTGTTTTCCTTATTCCGTACTTTCGACTTACGTCCAAGGGACGGGCTACGCCAACGACTTTCGATTTTCGACTTTCCTTATCCGCCGCTAACGGGAGGAATCAGGACTACTTCGTCACCATTTTGCACTAAAGTATCTGGCTCGACAAATTGAAGATTGACTCCAAAGCGAGTAAAGTTTTTCCATCGCTCTAGTTCTGGATGTTCTTTGAGGATATAATCTAAAACTGCTCGAACGGGAATAGTTTCTGAAAAAGATAGTTTGAGTTCTGAAGTGCCGTAAGCTTCTTGATAAGCAGCAAAAAGCTTAACCGTAATTGCGATCGAAGCTTTAGACATAGGAGAGGGACTGGTGAATGGGGATTTGTAAAAGAAAAATAGGGATCGGGTTTTAAGCAAATAAACAGAATTAAATATACGTAGTGCGAGCAAGATGCTCGCGCGAGCGAGACGTATGTCAATCACGGACACGCTCCGATGAGCGCACTACAATCAAATTAATTTTGTTGAGATACTTAATTAAGACCAGGAAATCAGAAAACTGGGATATAAATAACAGGACGATAGCGATATCAGGATACTAAGAGATCGGGACACTAGGGTAACATAAGTCTAAATTTCCCAATCCCCAATCACCTATCCTTGCGGTTCTACATTATTGTTAGCCATTTGCATCGCCTGCATCATATTGGCGAGAGCATATTCTAAATGAAGTCCCGCATCTACTGCTACCCAACCAGCATTAGTTAGGTAACGCCACTCAAAATGAAGGTGCGGCCCGGTAGATAACCCCGTACTGCCAACTCGTCCGATAACGGCTCCCTGTTCTACCGTATCTCCAGGTTTAACAAAGATCTCGGATAAATGGGCGTAACGAGACTCTTGAGTGCCTTTTTCGTGACGGAGAATGACTGTTAACCCATAGCCGCCTAGCGAATCGGCTACCGCAACCTCGCCAGGATAAGCCGCGAGTACGGGAGTTCCCATCGGTGCGCCGAGATCGGTTCCTGAGTGCATCCGAGTGTTACCCGTAACGGGGTGAACTCGCCAGCCAAAAGCCGAGGTAATTGTAGCAGGCATGGCTAAGGGGAAAATTAACGCGGTGTTGCGCGGTTGTTGAACGGTGTGCGGGTAATAATAATTGGTGGTTGCCCGATGGTATTGAGGAGCGATGGGAGCTAAACCAATTGTAGCGGGAGGCTGTACGACTGTCCCAATTGCCGTGCGACGCTGCTGCAAGCGAGCAGATTGCAATGTACCGGAGGTGCGTCGGCTGGCAACTTGCATCGCCCCAGGAGAACGACGTACTCTGGTAGCAGCCGTTAAAGATTGTCTTTTGGTTGTTGTGGCGCAATTGCCGCTACTCAGTTTACCATTTTGGGAAATGCTGCTACATCCGGTCGATCGCTCGGTAAGAATTACGGCACTAGGCGCGCTATAACCGTCTGTTTTTCCTCGGCTATAGTTAGTTGTGTCGATGAAACTATTCTTGCCAGGATTGGCTACAGGCGGGGCAGATTGAGGCTGGAGAACGAGGTTATCGATCGCAGTAGTATTTTTAGCAGGAACGGAAATTTTAGGGGCAGATAGTCGAGGTTTTGGCGATGCGGAAATTGTTCTGTCTATCTGGGTAGGTTTGGGCGCTACTCGCGTTGTAGGAACTCGAACGGCGGTTCTTTGTCTTTCGGGTCGAACTATCTTTGCTGGCGCAGGAGGAGCCGGAGGCGCGCTTGTATCTGGAATAATAAATGTATTGGTCGTTGCTGTCGCGCTTCCACAGATTAATCCACTACCGAGAATACTTAGTCCGCTTACGAACCCAATACTTTGCTTGATTAAGCGATCGCGATCGCTTGTTGGTGCGGGATTAACAGTTTGAAATTCTTGGGACGATTGTTCGGTCATTTTTCGCCTCACTCCTCAACAATAGTTGTTGGATTTTGAATTGATGGAGATCTATACTTCGTATCCGAGACTTATTGTACCGGAAGGTAGGTTAATTTCTGTAGAGGCTCCTGAAGACTGTAATTGCACTCGTAATTCTCCTTGAGAGTTTACGCCGACTACAACGCCTGGGCATCCATTGACCGTTACCTTACCTCCAAGGTTTAAAAAGTCTAGATACGAGGGTAACAAAGTTTCTATGCCTTTGGTGAGATAGTATTGATATCCTGAAAAAATTCCTTCGATCGCGATCGCGGCTAATTGTTCTAAAGAGGCGATTTTATTCCTCGATAAAGATTGTAAATTAATTCCGATTTCTGGGACGGGATTCGTCCAGTTAATACCTACGCCAATTACTGCTTGCGCAATCTTTTCTTGTTGAATGCGGGTTTCGCTTTTAATCCCGCCTAATTTCCGTTTTTCTAAAATCAGATCGTTGGGCCATTTCAAAGATACGGGGATCTCGTATCTTCGCAAAGCATTAGCAATTCCCCACGCACTAAATAGGGTTAAATGAGGTGCATTGCTAGCAGGAATATTAATATTTATCGCGATGGAAAGATAGAGTCCTCCTGCTTGAGATTCCCATTGTCGCCCCCATTGTCCGCGTCCTGCGGTTTGTTGGGTTGCGATCGCAGCTATGGGAGGTTTCACATCGCGATCGAGTAGTTCCCAAAGTATCTGATTAGTCGAAGGAATCGCGTCATAAAGATGTATCGATAATTGTTGTGGAATGTGGCGATCGCTCAGTTTGTTAATTTCTGTTTCAAGTTGTTGTAAGTTTAATCCCATTTATGATGTGGCTTTTGTTAGGGAGTAGGGAGTAGGGGATAGGGAGTAGGAAGTGTGGAGACAAAGTGACAAGTAAATTTTTTGAACTTTGAACTTTGAACTTTGAACTTTGAACTGTTAAGATCCTAGTTTGAAAGCTTCTAAAAAAAGACTATAACTTACTCCAATTTTGAAGAAATTGAGAATTTCTACGAATAGCGATCGCCAATTTCGAGTATAAACAAATCGACTGATTACTTCTGTAAAAAACAGTATCAATCCTGCTACTACGATATCCCATTCGGCTGCTTGTCCTGCCGTTGTAGAAATTCCTGCCCCAGCAAAAAAACCAAATAATAAACTAATTACAATTAAAGAAAATCGTCGCCAAGGATTTTCAAAAAAGCGATCGATTCTTGCGCCTGTTCCATCAAGTAAAGTATTGAGACGAGTGCGTTGCATCGTTTAACACTTATAAATATTAAGAATTTATTTAGTAATGCGTTCGAGTAGCCAAAGCGTGCTAACAATCCCTGCAAAATGCGCCGCGATCGTATTAGTATTGGCTTGAACGATTAAAAGGTCTACAGAATTGACAAACTTGCTAAAATCTTGATTAAAAACCCCTTGCGGAACGTTTAAAGACTTAACCAAAACAATACCAGCTAAGGCTTCAGCCCCTAAAATAGCAAATAACATTCCTACCAAATTAACGACCAGTCCGTAGCGAATGACTTGTAAAGTCTCTGCTTTTCGAGGACGACTGCCAGAATCAGATACTTGCATCAATCTGGCAATTTGCGTGTAACGCCAGGAAAAATAAATTCCCGCTCCTAGCAAGATTACACCAATAAGGGCGCAGAGAATTCCTATTTCAATGCCTTGAGTTCTCTGTCGTCCGCTACCAAATAAACTTGCACTAGCAATTAACAACAGTACGGCTGAAATAACGCCTAAAACGATTTGCAACCAGAAACCAATCCGTCCTATTCGTTTGAGAATTGAAGATGCACGTTGGACGTTTGAAGGAATGGTACGAGGAGTAATATCGTAGTTTTCGCTCATTGAAAGATTCCTAATCTAATTGGCGGCTCTCCCTTAAATTGTCATTTTTTAAGGCTGGCTACCTCCAATCTTGCCATAAAAATATCGTTGTGTGTAAGTTGAGATAAGCGGCTACGCAATTATATTGAAGATTGCTAGGCTAGAAATAAAGTAACTACAAAAAGAGGAAACACTGTGTCACATACTATCGTTACGGAAACTTGCGAAGGCGTTGCCGATTGTGTCGATGCCTGTCCCGTTGCCTGCATTCATCCGGGTCCTGGCAAGAATGTTAAAGGGACTGATTGGTATTGGATTGATTTTGCGACTTGTATTGATTGCGGCATTTGTTTGCAAGTTTGTCCCGTTGAAGGGGCAATTATTGCCGAAGAACGACCCGATTTACAAAAAACACCATAAAATTAAAAGTCGAAAGTCGAAAGTCGAAAGTCGAAAATAAATCTTCTCCCCACCCCCTTGTCCCCCTTGTCCCCCTTGTCCCCCTTGTCTCCCTTGTCTCCCTTGTCCCCCTTGTCTCCCTTGTCTCCCTTATCTCCCTTATCTCCCTTATCTCCCTTGTCTCCCTTGTCTCCCCGTCCCCTTTTCCCCAAAAAATTCCGATGACCAATTTACTAGAAGTTGAAAATGTTTATGCAGGATACGTACAAGATTTAAATATCCTGCAAGGAATTAACTTTCGCATTGCACCTGGGGAGTTAGTAGCAGTAATCGGCCCCAATGGTGCGGGAAAATCGACGTTAGCAAAAGCAATTTTTGGGATTTTAAACCCAAATAAAGGCAAAATTGGGTTTAAAGGCGAAAATATTACGGGTTTGAGATCCGACCAAATCGTCTGTCGGGGAATGTGTTACGTTCCGCAAATTGCTAATGTTTTTCCTTCTCTTTCTGTCGAGGAAAATTTAGAGATGGGAGCTTATATTAGTAAGGGAGCGTTGCGATCGCAAAAAGATACGATCTTTACTATGTTTCCCAGATTAGCGCAACGACGCAAGCAGCGGGCGGGAACGCTATCAGGTGGAGAACGTCAGATGTTGGCAATGGGACGGGCATTAATGCTAGATCCCGATTTATTAATATTAGATGAACCTTCTGCTGCTTTGTCGCCGATTTTAGTTAATAGCGTTTTCGAGCAAATTAAGGCAATTAATCAAACGGGAAAAGCGATCGTTTTGGTCGAACAAAATGCTAAAAAAGCTTTAATGATGGCAGATCGAGGATATGTTTTAGAAAATGGGCGCGATCGCTTTGAGGGCCCAGGTATAGAATTATTAAACGATCCTAAAGTAGGAGAGTTGTATCTCGGTGCAGCTTATCATGCTAAAGATCGCTAAGTCCATCCGTGCAGTTGTTGATGAACGCTGGCTGAGTTCCACGTATAATCTTGAAGCGGATATTGAGAGACTGCTTTGGTAATATATTCTTTTGCTTGAGGTTCGTTGTCTGTGACTTCGTAGTATAGTCCGAGATAAAGATAACTGTAAAA
>JALOOL010000124.1 GCA_025454425.1 Hydrococcus sp. Prado102
CCTATGGGCATAAATCTAAAATTCCTCAATCCAAAATCTAAAATCCAAAATCCTTTCATTCTTAAGCGTCAATTCTTAAGACTTTTGCCCATAGGTCTAGTGTAAAGCTGCGATCGCCTCAGCCAACGAGTCTACAAAAGTAACGCTGACAAACAAGATGCGCTCGTTAAGAAAAATTGGCATCCTCTCAAAAGTTAAGTAATATCTTCCTCCAGAAGAGGTAAAATCTTCACCAGAACGATCGCGGGGGAGAAAAAATGGCAACTAAATTACGCAAGCCGATTTTAGTGGCTGGAATGGGGATTTGCCTATTCCTGTGGCTGTGGGATAGCTTACACGAAAAGCTTATAGCTGTAGGTGAATGGAGCATCTGGGGCGCGATCGCGATCGGGACGCTCTTCTGGATGCTGCAAAAAAATGCTAGCAATAAACTAGCCTCAACTATCCTCTCCCCCCTCAAACGAGAAACCGTTGAAGAAGCGATCGCGCGCGCCCAAAATGCGATCGCAACTTTGGAAATTGAAGCGCCACAGCGAGATATTTCTTCCTTAAAACAACAATTAACCCAGTTACCAGAATCATTGAATCGTCAAACGCTACAACTGGCGATCGCAGGCTCGAAAGGAACGGGAAAAACCGCCTTAAAACAGGTTTTAGAAAGCCAAAACCTTGCTGAAAATATTGTATGGGTAGAAACTACCCCATTCTTTGCCGCAACTGAGGATAACGCAGCCAAAGAAACTGCATTAGCCTCTGATTTAGTATTATTCCTTACTACGGGCGATTTAACCGAGTCAGAAAGACAAATGTTAGAGCAAATGCAAAGGCTCCATCAACGGATCGTTTTGCTCTTTAACAAACAAGATCGCCACATTCCAGAAGAAAGAGAAGAAATCTTACAGCAATTGCGCCAGCGAGTTCGAGAGATTATTCCGACTGAAGAGGTTATTGCGATCGCGGCGGCTCCCAATTCCATCAAAGTCAAACAGCATCAAGAAGATGGTTCGGTGCAGGAAAGAATGGAGATGCAGCCAGCACAAATCGATCCTTTGAGCGATCGCCTCAAACAAATTTTAAGCCAAAAACGAAACCAATTAGTCTTAGGAAGGACTTGGCGAGAAGCGATGAATTTGAAGGAACAAGCCAAGGCAATTCTCAATGAAGTCAGAAGAGATCGCGCCATGCCCGCGATCGAACAGTATCAATGGATTGCGGCGGCGGCGGCTTTTGCAAATCCCGTCGCCACGCTCGATTTATTAGCCACAGCAACGGTTAACACTCAGATGCTCGTCGATTTGGGCGCTATTTACCAGCAAAAATTTTCCCTTTCCCAAGCACAAACGGCTTCTGGGACGATTGGCAAATTGATGGTACAGTTGGGAGTCGTCGAATTGTCTACCCAATCTATCGGTAGTCTACTTAAGAGCAATGCGTTAACCTATGTGGCTGGCGGTGCCCTGCAAGGCATCAGTGCTGCGTATTTAACTCGCTTAGCTGGGTTGAGCGCGATCGAGTATTTCCAAGAACAAGAGATCGGTCTTGCTTCAGGAGACGGATTAAATTTAGAAAGATTAAGCCAAAAGCTCAAGCAAGTGTTTGAAGCCAATCAGCGCACAGCATTTTTACAGAGTTTTGTCAAGCAAGCTGTAGTACGTTTTCAGACAAACTCATCTTCTCGAACATCGTTTCAAGCGGGTTCATGAGAACCAAGGAGTGGGGAAAGGGGAAAAAATGGATGTAAGTTTTCTCTTTTCCCAAGAAAATGCCTTAATTCTTCTCTTTTTTAAGAGCAATTCTCTCAAAACCAGAATAAATATTAAATCGTTGTCCGCGCAGAAATCCAATTAAAGTAATCCCAAATTCCTGAGCAAGAGAAACAGCTAAACTACTCGGTGCAGAAACCGCACAAACAATAGAAACGCCAGCAACAATACATTTTTGCAAGATTTCAAAACTCGATCGCCCGCTTACCATAACAATACATTCATCTAGCGGTAATTCGTTGGCGAAAAAAGCCGAACCAATTAATTTATCGAGTGCGTTGTGTCTACCTACGTCTTCTCGCAGCTTTAGGAGTTGTCCGTAGAAATCGAATAAAGCGGCGGCGTGTAAACCGCCTGTAGCCGTAAAAATGCCTTGAGCAGAACGCAATTTATCGGGTAAGCTATAAAGAATTTCAGGAGCGAGCGATCGCGTATTTGAAATAACCGGACAACCGCGAATTTTTAGCGATTCAATACTTGCTTTCCCACACACGCCGCAAGCACTGGTCGTAAAAAAGTGACGTTCTAGGGATGGTAAATTAAGCTGCAATCCTTCTTTAAGAGTAACGTTGATGATGTTGTAACGCTGTTCTCCATCGAGATCGGGATCGACACAATAACTAATTTTTTCGATGTCTTCTCTTTTTTGGATTACTCCTTCACTATATAAAAATCCAGCCGCGAGTTCAAAATCTGCTCCTGGCGTTCGCATGGTAACTGCGATCGTTTGTTGGGGGTTAATTAAGCGAATTTCTAGAGGTTCTTCTGTAGCAAGATAATCCGCACGAGAATGGATTGTGCTATTTTCTACTACCCAGACTTGCGATTTAGTTTTACTAGCAGGAGCGTCTTTCATCACTCAAGTTTGCGTAGAAAATTCTTTTGGCTCTATTTTCCAATTTACCCAATTAATTGCCTCTCTTGCAGAGTTTAGATTAGGTTCTACTCGCAAAACATGAATTCTTTTTGTACTCGAACAAGTCATTTTGAGTTTCATTAAATTAAGCTAACAGGCATTCAAATTGGTGACACCACCCTACAAATTATTAAGATAATTGTAATTAATTTTGTTTACCTGCTTAACTATATGTTTTCTAAGCGATCGCAAATTAGTATTTTGCTAGATTATTAATTATCAAAATAGCAAACGATCTTTATAAATTTTAACTTCTTAACTTTGTGTTAACCAATACGATTAGTATTATTAATTAAGATTTGTTTGCCTAGTTATAACAGAAGCGATAAGCTTACCGACATCTGGCAAAGCCAATTGCGCTTAAGCAATCCGTATGCGAGATTTTAATTCCGACTTTAATCAAGCTTGTTTAAAAAAATAACTATGACAACTAAACGGATTTTAGTGATTGATAACGAACAGTATATTCAGGAAGTAACTCAAATTTGCTTAGAAACCGTTGCAGGGTGGCAGGTAATAACGGCAAGTTCGGGCTTTGAAGGACTGAATAAAGCCGAAAGCGAACAGCCAGACGCGATTCTACTCGATCTTATCATGCCAGAGATGGATGGGTTAATGACGTTTGAGAAGTTGCAGGAAAATCCTCTCACAAGTGAGATTCCGGTGATTTTCCTGACGGCAAGAATATCTACTTCTAGCGATTGCAATTGCGACGGAAAAATAACTACTGCAATCCCCAAGCCGTTTAATCCTTTAGAATTAGCCAATCAAATCTCGGAAATTCTCGGTTGGACTGCTTAATTTATCTACACGTAAAAACCTTTAATTGTATCTCATCAATTTCAAATCCTCACAATTTCCTCAAGTTGTTTTTCTAATCTATAAGAGTAAGGATAAAACTCGAAATTAACGATCCCCAAGCGGTAAAGACCTAAAAATTTCGAGATAAAACAACTTTTTGCTGCAATTGGAGGGAATTTTTATGACATTTGATGAAGATAGGATCTGGTGTCCGCTCGTCGAGTTAGTAGAAACAGATACAACTTTGATTTTAAGAGCAGAAATTCCAGGAGTAAAGATTCGCGATTTAGATGTTCGCACGGCAAAGGATACGATCTTAATTACAGGAAAGCGCAGCGAACAACATTTTTCTGACGAAAAAGAAGTGATTTCCTCACAACATCATTACGGACGGTTAGAATGCTTGGTTAATCTACCCGTACCCATTCAAAACAAGCGTGTCGAAGCTGAGTTAGTCGATGGAATTTTGACTTTGACTATGCCTAAAGCTCAAAATCAAAAAGCTAGACAAGACAAATTAGCTTTATTTCCCGCCTAAATGTCTATCAATAATTTATGAACTCTCAAACTACAAGAGGAGGGTCGAACATGAAGGCACGTAAAACAGCTAGAGAATTAGCAACTCAACAGCGTCAGCAAGACGAACATCGTCACGAATCGATGTTAAATCGTTCGCAAGAAGCTTTAGAAACTGCTAGCACCTCTGAAATCGAAAAAGAAGCAAGAGAACTGATGACCGAGCAACGTCAGGAAAAGGAACATCTACAAGCGTCTATGCGCGATCGCGCGGAAACGGAACTACATTCTACCAACAGTTAGTCGATTGACGGAGGAGTCAAAAAAAATTTTTTACTCAAATTACTATAGTACTCCTCCGATTGATTTAGGAGATCTATGCTATGTCCGACCATTCTAAACAATACAAAAATAAGTTAAATTTTATAAAATTTTTTAGTCTCCTTTGGGAATATCTCAATCAACCTCTTTTAGAACCTGATTACACACCAATCTTCGATTTACAAAAATTTAATCAATACTTTCACGATATCCAGTTTTTGGAATACTGCTGGGAACTAGAGTTTCAACCAGATCCTCCTCAAAGTGGAATTCGATAAAGCATTTTTTGAAAATAAATTTATTAAAAAAATAATCGTTTAAAAGCAGAGGTAATTATGAAACTTCTAAGCAAAATACAAGAAAATATTCAAGAAGTTTGGAAAAACATTCTCAGGATTTTTAGCCCTCCAGATGATGATTACCCAAAAACCGGAATACAACCCTTTGAAGGCGAATCATCTGAAGGGAAAGAAAATCTCTAGTGCTAATCGCTCACTCAACCGTGACACTTTTGGCGAGGTTGCGGGGCTGATCCACATCTAAACCCCGTCGCGCTGCAATATGATATGCCAATAGCTGTAAAGGAATTACGCTCAAAATAGGAGACAATAACTCATCTACTGCTGGTATGGCTAATAAATCGTCAAAAACAGAGCTTGCTTGTAAGTCGGTCATCGCCGTTACGCCGATTAATCGAGCATCGCGAGCTTTAGCTTCTTGAGCATTGGAGAGAACTTTTTCATAGACGCTGCCCTGAGTTGCGATCGCGACTACTGGTACTTTAGAATCTAATAGCGCGATGGGGCCGTGTTTCATCTCTCCTGCTGGATAGCCTTCTGCATGGATGTAACTGATTTCTTTGAGTTTGAGCGCTCCTTCTAAAGCAATGGGGAAGTTGATCCCTCGTCCGATAAAGATAAAGTCTTGCGTCTCGGCAAAGTCGTGGGCGAGTTCTTCAATTAGAGGATCTTGCTTTTCTAAGAGCGTTTCTATCTGTCCTGGTAACTGGCGCAATCCCTCGACAATCGACTCAAACTTTTCTTGCGAGAGCGTTTGACGGTGGTATGCCAGATCGAGAGCAAGGAAGTAGAATCCCATTAATTGCGCGACAAAGCTTTTGGTCGCCGCTACGCCGATTTCTATGCCAGCTTGGGTATTAATAATGCGATCGACCATTCTGGCGAGGGTACTTTCAGGGCGATTGGTAATACCGAGTATTTTGGGAGCATATTTGGCTTCTAATCCCGTGCGACGCTGTTTTTCGGCTTCTAGTGCCGCTAAGGTGTCTGCGGTTTCTCCCGATTGGGTAACGCCGATGGTAAGGGTATTAGCTATGACAGGAGTCGGCGCGTAACGAAATTCGGAAGCGTATTGTACAAAAGTAGGAATGCCTGCTAGCTGTTCTATCAGATATTTACCCACTAAACTAGCGTGCCAACTCGTACCGCAAGCTAGGATTTGGATGTGTTCGAGATTGTTATAAAATTCTGGGGGAATTCCTAGATTAATCGGGCTGTAATCTGGATTGTTATGTGCGTGCCAGTCAGGATTGAGATAAGTTTCTAGACAAGTGCGAACTACCCCAGGTTGCTCGTGAATTTCCTTGAGCATGAAGTGACGAAAACCCTGTTTCTCCACCGTGGTGGAAGTCCAATCGAGAAGATGGGGCATTTTTTTGAGGCGCTTGCCTGTAAAGTCATAGACTTCTATCCCCAGGGGCGTAAGTCGGGCGATTTCCCCGTTATCGAGGGGTAAGACGGCGCGAGTATGAGCGACTAAGGCAGTGGCATCGGAGGCACAGAAAAATTCTCCTTGACCGAATCCTACTATTAAGGGGGCTTGTTGGCGAGCAACGATTAATTCGTCGGGATAATCAGAACACAAAACCGCGATCGCAAATGCCCCTTCTAGTCGATTTACAGCTTGTTGAACGGCTTTTAAAAAGGGACTCGGATGGCTTAAATCTTCTTCTATCTTCTCTGGTAACAACTCGGCAATTAGATGGGGAATGACTTCGGTATCGGTTTGAGAGACAAATTCATGTCCTTTACTCGTAAGTTCTTCGCGCAATTCTTGATAGTTTTCAATAATTCCATTTTGAACGACGGCAACTCGTCCGTCTGTATCCATGTGCGGATGGGCATTGTGTTCTTCTGGTTTGCCATGAGTTGCCCAGCGAGTATGTCCGATACCAATTCGAGCAAGATTGACTTCTCTAGCTACTTTTTCGCGTAAATTATAAAGCTTTCCCTTGGCGCGAGTACAATGAAGCTTTCCTTCTATTACTGTGGCGACTCCAGCAGAATCATAACCTCGATATTCCAGTCTTTCTAACCCTTCTAATAAGATATCTACTGCAACTTGAGTACCGATGTAACCAACAATGCCGCACATAAGTTTATATATAGAGAATTAGTTGATAGCTACCAGTGTAGCTGTTTGCTTTTGGATGTCAACGACCGAAAAATTTACCTTTTGGTTTCCTCAAGCTACACTTTGAAAAATCTCAATCGATTTTTACTAAAAGCTACAAGAAATTAATGAATGAGATTGCTTACCATCGAATCGTAGATTGGAATCTTAGTATTGATGGACTAGAAAAACAAACCAGTTTTGAAGCGGGTTTTCATCTATCTGAAGAAAAAGCACTCCTCTTGTGCGGAAGAATCATTATTATCATTGCGATCGCCCTTTAATCGCGCTTTAAAATTTCTAGAAATTATTGGTTTCAGAAGGCGAACCACCCGCACCGGGTTGATTTAAGAAAAGATTTCCGGCAGAATCGTTTTGATAGATACAGTCAATTTTGGGTCTGCTTTCGAGAACTCCTGTAAATCCAAAGGTATTCATCCGATTTTTACACTCGTTCACTTGTTGGGAGGTGACTGCATTGCGTTGCTCTAGAATAGCCCAGTTATTGCGGCGCAAAACGCATCCCGGTTGCATCGTGGGTTGAGTGACGTAGACGCTAAATGGGCTTAAAGTGACGAAAACGCGCATATCCGTTACCATAGCACTTGCTCCATATTGTACGCACAGTTCGGGGTTGGGAGCGCTGCGATCGATGAAGTCGCGAGAAGCAACGTTTTCGGGGTTAACTGTCGTTGTCGAACTCAACCCAATCCCTACGCCGATTCCTAACACAAAAATACCGCCGATCAGCGCTACTAAAGCATAGTTGAGCTTTTTTAAAAATCCACCCTCTGAGGATTCTGAGGCTGAGTATCGAGAAGATGAGGATCGTGGTGGTGGAGAATAGCGAGGTCTACGTGCCATAAAATTAGAAGACTTGGTAACATTTATATCCTAACAAGTCTCTTCTATTTCAAGCTGTTCTAAACGCGATCGAGCCTTGCGATCGCATATGATATGATAGCCCGTGATGTCTGGCTTTATTTAAAAGTTAATAAGATTAATTCGCTCTTTTATTTTTAAATTTCATGGAAGCAATAATAGGTTCTAAAATCTTTCTGACGCTTAGTGTTGTTGTTGCTGCTCTAATTGCTTTTATTTTTGAATGGTTTCCCGTTGATATCACTGCTCTGATTATTGCTGTCGTTCTCATTGTTTTAGGGTTAGTTACTCCCGACGAAGGAATTTCGGGCTTTAGTAATTCTGCTACCGTTACGGTCATGGCAATGTTTATTCTTAGTGCCGGAATTACGCGAACTGGAGTCGTTCAAACGGTTCGAGATTGGTTGATTAGATGGGGCGGCAAAAATCCAGCCAGGCAAATCTTTGTGATGGGCGCGATCGTTGGCCCGATTACTGCTTTTATTAATAATACGGCTGTCGTTGCTATTTTTCTTCCTATCGTAGAAGAGTGGTGCAAACAAACTAAAACTTCGGTTTCTAAACTATTAATTCCCTTATCTTTTGCTACCGTTTTAGGAGGAATGATCACCGTCATTGGTACGTCTACTAATGTTCTAGCCAGCGGTCTTTCTAAGCAACTAGGATATGGAGAATTTAGTTTATTTCAGTTTACTGCTCTAGGAATCATTACTTTTTTTATTGGCTTAGCTTATCTGTCACTTTTTGGCCCAAAATTATTACCCGATCGCAGACCTTCTAGTGACACTGCTTCTGTTGGCGAAGATTACGGTCTTAAAGATTATGTCAGTGAAATTATTATTCCTCCTAATTCAAGTTTGATCGGACAAACTTTAAGGAAAACGGGAATTCAACGCAAATTTGATATATCTATTCTCGAAATTATTCACAATGGCAATCATTTCCCTCAACCTTTGGCTGATAAAACCTTATCGGCTGGAGATATTTTATTAGTAAGAGGCAGTCGAGAAGAGTTACTTAAAGTTAGAGATGAAAAAGGCATTGAAATTTTAGCCGATGTAAAATTTGGCGATCCTTCTTTAACTGAAGAATTAAGTACTGGAGAAGAAAAAATTGCTGAAGTTTTAATTCTTTCTAATTCCCGCTTAATTAGTTCTACTCTCAAAGATTTGCGTTTTAGACAGCGTTATAATGCTACTGTTATTGCTATTCGTAGAGGGGAAGAACTGATTAGAGAAAGATTAGGAAAAATCCCTTTAAAATTTGGAGACTTATTATTAGTACAAGGGCCCAAAGAAAGTTTTATTGGGTTGCAAACTACGCGAGAACTTTTAGTACTAGAAGAACGAGAGGTTGAAAATCTCAGACAAACTAAAGCTTGGATTGCTTTAGCGATTATTTTGGGCGTTATTGTGTTTGCGGCTTTCGATCTGTTGCCTATTTTGGTGACAGCTTTAGTTGGCGTTATTTTAATGATAGTAACGGGTTGTCTCAAACCGGGCGAAATTTATGGAGCCGTTCGTTGGGATGTAATATTCTTATTAGCTGGTTTAATTCCTTTAGGAATTGCGATGGATAACTCTGGTGCGACGGAGTGGTTAGCCGATCGCTTAGTTGGTTTGGGCGGCCATTTGTCGGGTTATTGGATTCTTTTGTTTTTCTATCTTACAACTTCGGTCGTGACAGAAATTCTCTCCAATAATGCCTCTGTCGTTCTCATGTTACCGATCGCGGTTAGGGTTGCAGAAGCTATCAATCTCAATCCCCTTGCTTTTATGTTCTGCGTAACTTTTGCAGCTTCTAATAGTTATATGACACCTATTGGCTATCAAACTAATACGATGGTTTATGGCCCTGGCGGTTATAAATTTCTCGATTTTACTCGCATAGGAGCGCCTCTCAACGTTATTCTTTCGATTGTTACGCCGTTGCTAATTGTTTGGTTATATGGGCTGTAATTTCTATCGCAACGTATAGATAAATCTAACTTTTGATAGACTTTAAATAAATTTTTTTCCATGTCGATAAAGATGTGTTAAGCTTGCCTATTAAATAGAGTAAGTCAGCCTAATCCCGCACTTCATTGAATTACATGAAAGATGAAGTAGGAACGGGGGAACCAATTATGGGGCGCACCTTTTAAAAGTCGAAAGTCGGAAGTCGGAAGTAAAGTTACTACTGATAACTGATTACTGATAACTGAAAAAGGGGGACATCTCTCAGTCCTAGCCCGTCAGCTAACCTCGTCGGCATAGAGAGGAGACTGAAAAGGCAATATTTTATTACTTGCCCTTATCAGTGTTCCTGGTTGGTACTGCTCGGAGTTCGTGTACCTACTTTCAACAAGTGAGGGTTTTTTAATATGTCTTTATCGACGCTTGCCGTTGCGGGGCAAGTTGCGTGGAAACGCATCAAACCCGTGATGGTTAGAGATACTGTTATACTTCCTGCAATTGGTTTTGTTGGATTGATTGTGCTGTGGTGGATAATTGCGCTGTTTCGGCATGAAATGATGCCTACACCAATTGAGGCACTGACCAAGAATTTAGATTTTATTTTAAACCCCTTTTATCAGCGCGGCCCTGGCGATTTAGGTATTGGTTGGCTGTTGCTAGCAAGTTTGCGGCGCGTCAGTTTAGGATTCTTACTGGGAGCAGCCGTGGCTATTCCCGTTGGATTTTTAATTGGGATGTCTAGGACTGCCATGCTGATTATTAATCCCATTATTCAATTGCTAAAACCCGTATCGCCGCTTGCTTGGCTGCCGATCGCGCTAGCTATCTTTAATTTAGCGGAACCCTCGGCAATATTTGTTATTTTCATCACCTCACTTTGGTCAACGATTATTAATACGGCGTTAGGCGTTGCTAGCGTGCCCAAAGACTATCTTGAAGTCGCACAAGTACTAGAAATGCCGCGTTGGAGACGAATTATCAAAGTAATTTTGCCTGCGAGTTTGCCCTATATTTTTACGGGTTTGCGTATCAGTTTGGGCGTTGCTTGGCTGGTTATCGTGGCAGTAGAAATGCTTACAGGTGGCATCGGCATTGGCTTTTTTGTTTGGGATGAATGGAATCGCTTAAATGTGAGTTCCGTATTTCTTGCTGTGTTCGTCATTGGTTTAACGGGATTAATCCTCGACTATATCTTAGTGACAATTCAAGCTTGGGTCACTCATCGCCCCGTTCGTTCGTCGTAACCAAAAGAGGCTTAATAAAAATGAATAACAATAATTGGACTCGACGTAAAGCTTTGTTGGGTTTGGGATCTGTTGCTGGCGCGATCGCGTTTTCTTCTTGCAATATTAATACTAACCGTTCTCCCAAAGGACTTACAGAAGCCGCTCAAGCAGTCGAACCCGTTGTCAAACCCGAATCCCTCGAAAAACCCAATCTTACAGTTGGTTACGTTCCCGTCAACGACTGCGCCCCCTTCGCCGTCGCTTGGGAAAAAGGATTCTTTCGCAAGTATGGCTTAAACATTACCCTCAGCCGCGAGGCAAGTTGGGCAAATTCCCGCGATGGGATTATTTTTGGACGATTAGATGCTTCTCCGGTGGTTTCTGGCGCTGTTACTAATGCTCGCACGGGTGCTGAAGGAGCTAGACGCGCCCCCTTGTGTGCTGCTATGACCATCCACCGCCACGGCAACGCCATGACCATGAATCAAGGAATGTGGGAAGCAGGATTGCGTCCCTGGCAGGAATATAATGGCGATATAGAAGCGTTCGGCAAGGATATGCGCTCCTTTTTCGAGAATAAACCGCTAGACCAGCGAATTTGGGCAGTGGTTCTCAGTTCGGCAATTTATGAATACTTTGTTCGCTATCTAGTCGCCGCCGCAGGGATCGACCCAACAGAAGAATTTCGCATCGTTATCATTCCGCCGCCGCAGATGGTCAACAATATGCGGATTGGGGCAATGCAGGCTTATATGGTAGCAGAACCTTGGAATACTAGAGCGATTACTGGGAATGAAGGGGTCGGTTTTACTTTTGCTCAAGGACGGCAAATTTGGGAAGGACACCCAGATCGCGTTTTGGCAGTAAGAGAATCGTTTATTGAAGAAAATCCCAAAACTTATCGTTCTCTAGTCAAAGCGATGATAGAGGCTTGTCAGTATTGCAGTAAGCCAGAAAATCGAGAAGAAGTTGCCAAATTGATAACGGATCGCTCTTTTACCGGAGCAAAACCCAAAAACCCAGATGCACCCGTCGATAAGTTTACCGCACCAGGGATTGTCGGCAACTACAACTATGGCGGTTTTGATGACAAGGAACGTTTAGTTAAAACGCCAGAAACGACAATTTTCTTCGATTTACCCCCTAATCTTGCAAGTCTTCCGGGAGATCATTCTACTTTCCTTTGGCAGTCTCACAGCCTTTGGTTGATGACGCAATCCGTCCGGTGGGGACAGGTGCGCGAGTTTCCTAAAAATGCAGAAGCGATCGCGCGTAAAGCTTGGAGGACGGATTTATATCGAGAGATTGCCGCCGAGATGGGGATTGAATGTCCCAAAGAGGATTATAAAGTAGAACCTGCCGAAAGATTTATCGATCGCAAAGCTTTCGATCCCAGCAATCCAGTAGGTTATCTCAACAGCTTTGAAATACGCGCCAACGCACCTCGTTCTTTTTTCATGTCTTGATAAGAAGGCAATAGGCAGTAGGAAGAGGAAGGTGACAAGCACAAAAGTAACCAATGAAAAAAGACAAATAATTAATCCAAAATCCAAAATCCAATTAAGGAGGTTATCGTGATTCGTACTAACACCCTTTCAGGAATGAAATCTGACGGTTTTCGCGACCATGAATTTCTTGTTATTAAAAATTTAATTAAGGCTTTTCCGCAACCAGACGGCAGTCAATCTGTCATCCTCAACGGGATCGATTTAATTATTGGAGCGGAAGAATATATTTCCGTCATCGGTCACTCTGGTTGTGGTAAGTCAACCCTGTTGAGAATTATTGCTGGTTTAGAAAAACCGACTTCAGGACTGGTGACGCTCGAAGGTAAAGAAATTCGCAAACCGGGAGCCGATCGCATGATGGTATTTCAAGGATACTCGCTGCTCCCTTGGTTAACGGTACGGCAGAATATTCGTTTGGCAGTCGATGAGGTATACAGAAGTACTAGCCGTGCCGAGAAAGTAAGTCTGGTGAACGAACATATTGAGATGGTAAACTTAACTGCTGCTGCCGATAAGTACCCCGATGAAATTTCTGGGGGAATGAAACAACGGGTTGGAATTGCTCGTGCTTTAGTCACTCGTCCTAAGATGCTGCTGATGGACGAACCGTTTGGCGCGCTCGACGCACTCACCAAGCGCAAATTACAAGCACAGGTGCTAGAGATTTGGGAAAATAATCGTCAGGCAGTAATGATGATTACTCACGATGTTGACGAGGCAATTTATATGTCGGATCGCATCGTATTGATGACTAATGGCCCAGAAGCAATTATTGGAGAAATTTTAGAAGTGCCTTTTCCCCATCCGCGCGATCGCCATGCAATGCGAGAATCGAAGGAATATTACGATGTTCGCAATCATGCTCTCGATTTCTTAGAACGATATCAGTAAACCTATCTTATTCCGGTACTATTTCTGTGACTACCCTATCTTGCGGATTGCCGCTGACGACAACGTTATTATTTTGTAGGGTTCCTACCGCTCTTTGTCCAGTTACATTAAGCTGGGGGTTTTTCTGTTCGTAAATAACATTTCCCACTGCTTCAACTTTTTGGTTGGGAATATACCAAGTCATTTCGCGAGCATATAGTTTAGATCGATCGCGATCGTTATATCCTTGAACGCCACCTTTAAGACGAGCCACTTCTTTTTCTAAATCTATCTGTGCTTGATTGCCTGTAATCGTGACTAACTCTTTATACTGAAACAGTCGGACAGGTTGGTTAGATAACAGCAGGCGAGTTTGATAATTCCAGTTGACGGCGTTAGCAGAAACTTGTAAGGGAGGTTCGACCGAGCGATATTCAACATTCTCGCGGACGAGGACGTTAGATATTTTTAAATTGACTTCGGCGCGATTGGCACTCACTCGGTCGGTAACGGTTTTGTCTTTGTAGCGTACCATTGTTAGCGGGCGATCGCCGATTACTTTATCTTGTCCGATGTTCCAAAACAAATGCTCGGTTTTTAATTGCAATTTCGGTTCTTTTGAGGTGGCAATAATATTTCCAATTAACTCTAACCGTTGTTGCCTAGTATAATATTTTCCTTCTTTCGCCGTTGCGTCTAGTTTGGCATTGTTTCCCCTAAGATTCTTACGCACGATCAGTACGTCTTCATTGGGTCGCCATTCGACTTCCTCGCCGCGAAGGACTGCTTTGTTGCGGGGATCGGTTGCAATAATTTTTTCTTGTAAGAAAATACTTTCGCCGTCTTTATAAATTTTTCCTTTGTCGGCGCTCACTTGCAAGACTATTTTGCCGTCTTGATAGAGATTTCCTTTAATTTTACTCAATTCGGCTTGTTTTTGGTCGGGACTATAAATTGCTTTATCGACCTGAATTTTCCAAAGTAGCTGTCCTTTGTTATTGGGTTGCTCTAGCGTTGCATTATTTAAAACTAAGCGCGTTTCTTGTGCGGGGGAAGGGGAAGGATTGTTATTGGTATTTTCGGGCGGTCTTTGCTGCTGACAAGCAAAAAGACTAAGCGACAATATTACTAACAAGCTTCCCTTGGCAAAAGCCAGTATTTTCATCGATGTTTTTCCTCATCCAACGCCCCTAAACTAGAAAAGCTGGGATAACTGAGGCTATGCTTTGGTGTTTTTTGAATTTCTTCTTTAATTTGTTCTAGGTCGATATAGCGATCGGCAACGTTAATTAAACTATCGCTGGTCATCGATCGCAAGCTGACAACTTCTATTCTAGACCCTCGGTAGCTTACGGCATCGGCGGCATAGGCAAGATCCCCATCTCCGCTAACAATTACGGCGGTATCGTAAGATCCGACGAGTGCCATTAAGTCTACGGCAATTTCTACGTCTAAATTGGCTTTTTTCGATCCATCGGGAAGTTGTACGAGGTCTTTAGCAATTACTCGATAGCCGTTGCGACGCATCCACAACAAAAACCCCTGTTGTTTTTCGTTGGTGCGATCGACTCCCGTATAAAAGAACGCTCTCAGCAAGCGCGATCCCCCGGTTAAGCGACACAGCAACTTTGTATAGTCGATTTCCATCCCTAGCTGAAGTGCTGCGTAAAATAGATTCGAGCCGTCAATAAAAATTGCTACTCGTCCCCGATTTTCTAATACCTGTTCTGGTGTAAAGATCGGGTTACTGTCATAATCGTCAAACATTTTTTTAATCCCCGTTTATTAAATAGCTCTGTTGTTTTATCAAAAAAGAAATTTGTTATGGTCATCTTTCGATCCTTTTGGCTTAATCTACTTTAGACTTTTTATTCGGTCTTCGGTAGGGATCGTTACGATAAATTCTCAGAAGGAAGCTCTAACTTAGCAAATATGGGTTGAGGTTTATTTAACTGTTGATTAACTGGTAGTTTTCCCCAGCTAGAGTGCGTTTCAAAAGGA
>JALOOL010000125.1 GCA_025454425.1 Hydrococcus sp. Prado102
GAAACGGTCATATTTCCATTAATCCTAACGATAACTTAACCCTTCAAGAACTAAGCGAAGCCTTAAAAAAAACCGTAAAAAATGGGTTGCAACTAGCAATTTTTAACTCTTGCGACGGCTTGGGATTAGCTTATCAATTAGAACGGTTGCAAATCCCACAGATCGTTGTTATGGCGGAACCCGTACCCGATTTAGTAGCGCAAGAATTTTTGAAATATTTTCTCAATGGATTTGCTAGTGGAAAATCTCTTTATCAAGCTATTAAAGAAGCTAGAAAAAGATTGCAAGGAATAGAAGATCGATTTCCTTGTGCGAGTTGGTTGCCAGTTAGCTGTCAAAATCCAGCCGTCGATTCTTTTACTTATCCCTTAAAAAAAGAAAAATATTCAATTCAATTACCCATAATTGCTAGCGCGATCGCGACGACTTTAGTAATAGGAATGCGATCGCTCGGTTTTCTTCAAATTAGCGAACTACAAACTTTTGACCAATTGATGAGATTGCGTCCCGATAAAGGCATCGATTCGCGCTTATTAGTCGTCGAAGCAACCGAAGAAGATATCAACCGTTATGGCTTTCCTTTACCCGATGGAATCTTAGCACGGGCGATCGCCAAGCTAGAATCGAAGCAACCGCGAGTTATCGGGTTGGATATTTTTCGCGATCGCGCCATAGGATCGGGAAACCGTGAATTATTACAACAAATCGCCAGCGATAATTTCGTAGCGATTTGTAGTTCTCAAGAAACCAACAATCCCAATAAATCGGGAATTGCACCGCCTCCCAACACCCCCGAATCGCGCCTCGGTTTTAGCGATGTAGTAGTCGATCCCGATGGTATAGTTCGCCGCCATCTTATGTTTATGCAACCGTCTCATAACGATCTTTGTGCGACTAACCATGCTTTTAGCGTTAGAATTGCGCTGCAATATTTAGCAGCACAAGGGATAGAACCGCAAATCGCAGGCAGACATCAAATAAAGATTGGCGAGGCAATATTTGAAGAATTATCAGCAAATTCGGGTGCTTATCAAGGACTAGACGATCGCGGATTTCAAATCTTACTCAATTATCGTTCCTCAAAAAATGTCGCTCGACAAGTCAGACTGAGCGAGGTATTATCCGATCGCGTCAATCCAGATTGGATCGAAGATAAAATTGTTCTCATTGGCGTTAGTGCCCCCATTTCTTCCGATAACTTTTTTACGCCGTATAGTGCGGGATACTTTCCCTATCAAAAAATGCCAGGAATAACCATTCAAGCGCAAACAACCAGTCAGATTCTCAGTGCGGTATTGGACGGGGAAGCTTTATTATCAGTATGGAATGAATGGGGAGAAAGCGCGTGGATTTTGGTATGGTCGATCGCGGGTGGCATAATCGCTTGGCGATCGCGTCGAATATGGGTTTGGACATTACTAGCAGGCGCAAGCATACTAGTATTATCGGTCGTTTGTCTGGGATTGTTAATCGTAGGGATCTGGGTGCCATTAGTTCCCTGTGCGATCGCAAGTGTCTTTGCTGGGGGAATTGTTATCGTTTATAAGAGTAAATTGGACAATAAAGCAATTAACAATGATTAGAAAGATCTTGTATCGAACAATTGCTATCACTTTAATCGTAGGGTTAACGCCGATCGCGTATAAAGGAAACGCTACTGAATCTCTTCAATCGTCAGTTCCTCGCATCGAAAATAAAGCTAATCGCTTTGAACCGCCAAACGATGGCGCACCAGGAGATCGCCAGGATGCGGGAAGTCGTCCTGGTTGTCCGCAGTTTGCTAAACCCTTTACAGCATTAGTTCCAGCTACGAATTTAGGCGTAACTGTGGCAGAACGTCCGACGTTTTGGCTGTACGTTCCTTATTCATCGGGTTCTATTACCTTAAGTTTAAAAGACGAACAAACCAAAAAAACCGTTTATCAAAACACTTTTGAAGTCAACGGGAAGCCGGGAATTATGGGGTTTGCGCTTCCGTCTGACGCACCCTCGTTAGAAGTTGGCAAAAAATATCGATGGAAATTTGACCTATTTTGTAATCCTCAGAGTAAGGCTGATTTTTTCTCGGTTAATGGGGTTATTCTGCGTCAATCCATCCCCGTCGCTACGATGAACCAGTTAAAAGACGCTTCGCCTACAGAACAAGCTAACTTGTATGCAGCTAACGGAATCTGGTACGAAACATTAACCGCCTTAGCCGAACTCCGACGCGATCGCCCGCAAGATAAGATTTTTTTAGCCCAATGGACGGCTTTGTTGCAGCATCCGATAGTACGTTTAGAAAAGATGATTTTCGAGCCGATTGTATCGTGTTGCGATCGCTAAAAATTGAGTATTTAAAATGCAACAAGCTCATCTTTTTTAGAGATAAATATTAGTCATTCTTGCTATTTCTACCAACAAATAGTTAAGAAAACTCTCATAAAAGCCTCATCAACCTTTTATAAATAGAGACGATATTAGAAATATGAGGGTTATCTAAAACCCCGATTTAATTTCTAAATTCATCAGCAAATAAGAGGTAAATAATGGCTGTAATAATTGGTAATGATGACGATAATATCCTGATTGGTAGACTAGGAAACGATTTTATTAATGGTCGTTCTGGTAGCGATCGCCTTTTTGGAAGTGCTGGCAACGATACGATTTTAGGTAGCGAAGGAAACGATATCATCTCTGGTGGAATAGGTTCGGATATTCTTAATGGAAATGAAGGAAACGACACTATTATTGGCGGTATAGGTTTGGGCAGAGAGCGCATTAATGGTGGTGAAGGTGACGATCGCCTAGTCGGTGGTAATCTCAGAGATACTTTGATTGGTGAAGAAGGAAACGACACGCTCATAGGTGGTGGTGGTAGCGATATTATGTCTGGTGGCGAGGGAGACGATATTTTTAGTGGCGGTCTTGGTAATGATGCTATGTATGGTTCTGAAGGGAACGATGTCATTAACGGTGGAGCCAATAATGATATTTTAGTGGGTGGAGATGGCGCTGATAGATTGATTGGGGGGCCGGGAAGGGATATTTTTCGGTCGTTTTCGCGCGATGAAAGCGACGACGACGATTTAATTGCAGATTTCACTAAGGGAATTGATAAGTTGTCAATTCAAGGATTTAGATGGAGTCCCTCGAACATTTCTTATAGCAATGGAAGAAGAACAGTTGTATTAGATACCAATAACGATGACAGTTTTGATTTTACAATTAACTTTTCTACTGCTGTAAATTTAGCTCCCTCAGACTTCATTTTTTTCTAACAGGACTTACGCAGTGACACCATAGGTAGGGCGGGCAATGCCCGCCCTACAGATTCTTAAAATTATTGTAATTAATTTTGTTGACCTGCTTAACTAGCACCTATAAAGATATCCGAATTGGTTAAATTCAATCTAGGACTTAAATTAGCAAATTCAACTGCCGAGAAAGACGAACCGCTTCCATCGCGATCGAACCAAAGCTTTCCGTTACCAGAATCGTAAATAACGCGATGGTTAACAGTGGTTGCTTGCGAACCGATAGTAAATCGATCCGAACTTAGTTTCGTCCCTGTAGTAAGTCCGCCGCCAAAAGCCGATCCAACTAGCAAAATCGTGTCATTAATTGCGACAAAATCGGTAATCGTATCTATTCCTTCCCCCGGAGAGTTAAATCTAAACCAATCGCTTCCGCTTCCTCCAGTAAGGGTATCGTTGCCTGCTCCTCCGATAAGGCGATCGCCTCTTGCACCGCCGTTAAGAACATCATTGCCTGCTTGACCTGTAAGCGTATTTCTGCCACTATTGCCGTTCAAGCGGTTGTTAAGTTGGTTTCCAGTAGCATTTAAGTCTTTACTATTAAGGAGGTTTAGATTTTCGACGTTGGCGCTTAAAGTATAGCTAATAGAAGCCCGAACGGTATCTGTTCCTCTATTGGCATCTTCTGTGACGACATCGCCTGGACTGGCGACGACATAAATATCATTCCCCCCATTGCCAATCAAGGTATCGTTTCCGCCTCGACCTGCGAGGGTATTATTGTTATTGTTACCCGTCATGATATTGTTGCGATCGTTCCCCGTTCCATCAACTGGAGCAGAACCAATTAGTTGAAGATTTTCAATAGTCGTTGGTAAGGTCGTAGTACGTGCAACAACTAGCGTATCGCTAATCGTTCCCAGACCAGTTGCATCGCTCAAAACCGCATTGCTAGGATTGCTCAAAACGACGTTAAAGGTTTCGTTCGACTCGTTAATATTATTGTCGAGAATTGGGATAGCAATCGTTTGAGTGGTTTGTCCGGGATTAAAGGTCAAAGTGCCGTTTCTGCTGGTATAGTCCGATCCTGCGATCGCCGTACCGTTACTGGTTGCAAAATTGACAGTAACTCTCGAACTGCTTGCTTGGGAGAGCGTAACGGTAAAAACCGCCGAACCCACGCCTGGCTGTCCTTCAACGACGGTTGCATTGCTAATACTGAGATTGGTAGTTGAAGTAACAATGGGTTCGATTTTATAAATCTCGCCGTCTAAGTCAACGATATACAAATTGCCAGCCGCATCCTGACCGAAAGAAGAGACAGAATTAATCGAGCCGACGTTGGGGACTAATTCGGCAGTGCGATCGCGAAATTCACTAACAGTATTCCCATCATACTTAAACGACCATATCTTACCTTCAATAAAATCTCCAAAGAAATAAGTGCCTCGCAGTTGCGCGACAGAACCACGATAAACATAGCCGCCAATTACCGATTGTCCTACTGAGTGACTGTATTGATAGATAGGATCGACAAGATTAGCTGGTAAAGGAAGCGGTGGGTTGTTATAAGGAAGCGTACCTTCTTTAAACTTCCAGCCATAGTTCTCGCCACCCGAACTAGTATTAGGCAAAAAGTTGATTTCTTCTCGATTACTCTGACCGACATCGCCGATATAAAGGTCGCCAGTCGTTCGGTCGAAACTCATTCGCCACGGGTTTCGCAGTCCGTAAGCAAATATTTCGTCATCTCCCGTCTTCCCAACAAAGGGATTATTTGAGGGAATGGCATAATTGCGGTTGGGATCGTTCCCGAAAGCATCGCCGTTGATATTAATGCGTAGGATTTTGCCTAATAGATTGTCGGTGATGTCCTGTGAGTTACCGCTAAAGTCGGGAACGCCAGGTAAAAAACCCGATCCGCCGCCGTCTCCACTGGCGATGTAGAGGTTGCCATCGGGCCCAAACTCCATCGAACCGCCGTTGTGATTTTGTGCTGGTTGGTTGAAGGTTAAAATAGTACGAGCCGTTGTGGGATCGGCAAGGTTAGGATTGTTACTAACTCGATATTCAATTATTTTGGTCTGTCCGGCACTTCCTTTGCCTGGTGAGGTGTAGTTGACGTAAAATTTTCCGTTGCTGGCGTAGTTAGGATGGAATGCCAAACCGAGTAATCCTTGCTCGAATCCCGTTTTTAAAAGCTCGTTGGGGTTAATCTTGAGAAAGGGAGTGCTGAGAATTTGGTTAGTATTTAGGTCGAGAATTTTAATCTCGCCTGTTTTTTGTTCGAGAATAAATAAGCGACTCGTATCGCCAGGTGCAGCAGTGACAAATAATGGTTGGTCTAACCCTGTAGCGATGCGTCGGCTGGTCAAGCGTATGGTACTCTGAGCTTCAAGAGTAGGTTCCTCTGTTTCTTGGGGGAGGACGGTATCGCTTTGTGCAAAACTTATGCCATCTAGATTGCTTGCTGGGTTTGTCTCGATAAGCAAGGTGCGATCTTTGTCACCCAGAGGCGTTGTGGAAGTCGAGGAAGGAGGAAGAGGAAAACTTTCATCAATCTTTTGCTCATCGTCTTGTAGGGATAATTCGATCGCATCTCCTAGATTAAATCGATTCCAATCGCCGCCAGAATTAGTGAGTTGGTCTAAGTCGTCGATTGCAGGTGGTATGGGGAGTTGTGAGGAGTTATGAGTAGACATTGATGTAAATATCGAGTTGAAAGACAAAGCATTAGTTGAAGATTATGATAAGCGACTATAAGCTATAACAAGGTTAAAAAAAGCAAAATAACCGTTTAACTTTTGTAAACTCTGCCTTCATCGATATTTCAGGCTGAGACTTCATTTAAGAGTTGGTTTTTAAATCTTTCTAATAACTGTCTTTGAGACACGCTAAAATCAACGCCGGGACGAATATTTTGGAGTAGGATTTTAGCGCGATCGACATCATCGACTATCCCTTTGGCTAATAAAATGCCTGCGGCAACTGTAGCACTGCGTCCCCGTCCCAAAGCACAATGAAGATAAACGTCACCTTGCCAAGCACAAATTTTCTCGACAATTTCAAAAAACTGTTCGTCAGAAGGCACTGAAGCATCTAAAGTGGGAATGCAAATATAGGTTTTCCCAGCAATAAGATCTTGAGGTTCTATAAATTCAGTGGTGAGATCGACAATTAAACTAATATTATCGGGAATTTCGCTTGCTAATACTCGTCTTCCCAACCAAATATTAGGGATAATTTCATGAGAGTATTGTTCTTTTAAAATTAACCTTCTGACGTGCCAAATCGTCCAAAGAAATAATAAAGTAGGCAGCAATAAAACAATCGAAAAAAAGGAAATCGCTCCATTCGATTGCTTGCCAAAAATTTTAACGCTCCCTTTTTGATAAGCAAAACTCAATAAAAAAAAATCAATACTATACCAGAGTAACCACCAGCCACTCCACCCCAAACACAATCCTAAAAAACCCAGAAGAATACCGCAGCAACCAAAAAGAATCGCGTATTTCATTAATTAGTTCAAAATTTAAAGTTCAAAATCTATTTTGCTTATCTGTCTGGCCGGACGAGAGTTCCAAGTATCTTGAAAAAAAGATTAGAATCTAGAATTAGACAAAGTTTTACTGTTAACGCCTCACATTATCGTTTTATGGTACAAGCACCCGCACGGATTACCACAACTGAATTAGCGAATCTGGCGATCGCGTTGATTCGTCAAGCTGGTTGCGAATATGGCGATATCCGCCTATGCAATTATCGCACTCAAAGACTCTCCGCACGCGATCGCTCTCTAAGCAACTTATCCGATAACGTTAGTTCGGGTTTTGGGGTGCGAGTCCTCCTCGACGGTGCTTGGGGGTTTGCTGCTTCTCACCGCAAAACGCCGCAAGAAATTGCTAGAATCGTCGCTCAAGCTGTCGAAATTGCTAAAGGTAGCCGTCTGACACAACACGAACCCGTCCGATTAGCGCCAACCGAAGCTTACCAAGATAGTTATATCACCCCCATTGAAATCGAGCCTTTTACCGTTCCTATAGCCGAAAAAGCCGAACTATTACTCAATCTTAGCGATCGCTTGCTCGGCTATCAAGACAAAGGCATCAAAAAAGCGTATTCCTTCCTCAATTTCACCCGCGAAGAGAAAACTTTTGCCTCTACGGAAGGATCGCTTATCGAGCAAACTATTTATCGCAGCTATACTGGATTTGGCTGTACTGCGATCGCTAATGGGGACGCACAGAGTAGAACTTACGAGCGATCGCCGCTAAACTTAGGTTACGAACATATCAATCCTGCGGACTTATTTGCCAATGTAGACCGCGTAGCCTCTGAAGCGATTGAAAAAGTCCACGCACCCGATGCCCCTTCTAATACTCGCACAAATCTAATTCTTAAACCCACTAATCTGTGGCTGACCATTCACGAATCGGTCGGACATCCGACAGAATTGGATCGGGTATACGGATACGAAGCTAATTTTGCAGGAACTAGCTTCGCCACAACCGACAAAAAAGGAAATCTACAATACGGCGCACCCTGGATTAACTTTGTTGCCGATCGCACCCAAGCTTGCGGACGCGGTACGATGGGTTATGATGACGAAGGTGTAAAATCACAAAAGTGGCACGTTGTCAAGGATGGCATCTTAGTCGATTATCTCACCGATCGCGAAACTGCCTATCGTTTAGGTCGCGACAGCAGTAATGGCAGTGCCTATGCCGATAGTTGGTCTAGCGTTCCCATGGTACGCATTCCTAATTTAGGATTAGAACCGGGGGAAGATGGAGGAAGTCATACAGCAACCTTGGAAGAGATTATTGCCGATACCAAAGAAGGGATTTTAATCGATGGAATTGGCAGCTTTTCAATCGACCAACAGCGGCGCAACTTCCAATTTGGCGGCGATGCTTTTTGGAAAGTTGAAAACGGGAAAGTCGTCGGAATGTTGAAAAATGTAACTTACCATTCGATGACTACCGATTTCTGGAATAGTATTGACGCGATCGGGCCTGCATCCCAAAGAATGCAATGCGGCACGAATATGTGTGGAAAAGGAGAACCGATGCAAGTCGCTCAAATGACTCATGCTTGCGTTCCCGTGCGAGTTAGGGATATTCAGGTTGGTAGAAGTAATTGATTGATTTTTTGAACCTCACGCAGAGGAGGCACTCAATATGCCGAAGTATTTCGGCATATTGAGTGCCGTCGCGCAGAGGCGCGGAGAGAGGAAAAGAGTTTGCTGACTGGTAATTATATTTTTTACTTGGAGGAAGTTTATAGTTAATGCGATCGCACTTTAACAAATTTTCTCTTCCCTCTCTATCAAAAACTCTGTACCTCTGTGTCTGTGTGCGAGATATAGCGTTTCTTACAGCTATGAAGTACATCTATCTATTACCTACTCCAAGAGTGCCTTAAAACTATAAGCTGTGTATCTTATATATTTGAGAATTGCTATATCAATAACACCTTTAAGTACTAAAATACTTGGCGACTGGATGATAAGTAATAATCGCCGTGGTAGATTGTTCGGGATAGACTTGTTCGCTTTCGTCCATATATAAGTTAATGCGATCGCATTTCAACAACTCTAACTGTTTATATTGATCGGCAATATTTGGACAAGCAGGATAACCAAAGCTATAACGAGATCCTTGATAGCGTTGTTGCAGCATATCTCGAATATTGTTCGGTTCTTTATCCCCAAATCCTAATTCGCGACGTATCCTTTCATGAGTCCATTCGGCTAAGGCTTCTGCGGTTTGGACGGCTATGCCATGATAATACAGATAATCGGTATATTGGTTGCCATCAAATAACTGTTTGGCGAATTGCGTGGCAATTTCTCCAACGGTTACTGCTTGCATGGGGAATACATCTACAATTCCCGACCCTTTTGGTGCAAAGAAATCGGCAATACACAAACGACGACCCGACCTTTGACGGGGGAATTCAAAGCTAGTAATGGGTTCTAAATTGTCTGGGATCTTTCCTTCTGCTTTAATAACTTCTGGGTCGTATACATACAGCGTATTCCCTTCGGATTGACAGGGGAAATAACCATAAATAACGGTTGGATGCAACAGGTTTTCTTTAATAACTCGTTGCTTCCATTCTTCTAAAATTGGACGAACTTTTTCGGCTAAAAATTGGTCGTACTCTTCCCTCGATTGTTCTTTGGGTTTGCGGAATTGCCACTGTCCGACGAACAATGCTTGTAAATCCAAATACCAAAATATTTCATCGAGAGAAATTTCTGAGGGTTGAATAAGTTTTGTTCCCCAGAATGGCGGTACGGGACGTTCGATATCGACTTCTACCGCTTCGGAACGTTTCGTATCGATTTCTTTCGGTTCGGTTTCTTGTCTGTCTGCTTTATCGATAATTAAGGTATCGGGGTTAACTTGAGTTTCTGAATCGGTTTCCCGATCTTTTCCATTGCCATTTTCTTTGGCATATTCGCCTAAAAACCCTTGAAGATTATCCCATTGACCTGCTGCTTTGGCAGGCATTAATTTATCCATAAAGTGAAGGTCGGCAAAAGCATCTTTTCCGTAGACGACGCGACCTTTATAGGTTTTTTGGCAGTCTTCATGGACGAATTTTGGCGTTAATGCCGCACCGCCTAAGATAACGGGAACGGTAATATTTTGCTCGTTAAATACCTCCAAGTTTTCTTTCATAAACGCTGTCGATTTAACTAGTAAACCACTCATAGCGATACAATCAGCGTTATGTTCTTTGTAAGCTTGGATGATATTTTCGACGGGTTGTTTAATTCCTAAGTTAACGACTTTGTAGCCATTATTAGAAAGGATGATATCGACAAGATTTTTACCAATGTCGTGAACGTCGCCTTTAACTGTTGCAATGACAAAGGTTCCTTTGCCACTGCCATCGCTATCTTGTTTCTCCATGAAAGGTTCTAAATAAGCAACCGCTGCTTTCATCGTTTGTGCGGATTGCAATACAAATGGAAGTTGCATTTGTCCCGAACCGAATAATTCCCCGACAACTTTCATGCCATCTAACAAGAAAGTATTGATAATATCTAGAGGAGGATGTTTTTCTAGCGCTTCTGCTAATGCTTCTTCTAAACCAATTCTTTCGCCATCGATAATGTGACGCGTTAAACGTTCTTCTACAGGTAAATTAGCATCGGCGGATTTATCGCGTTTAGTCGTTTTTCCGGCGAATAATTCGGTTAGTTTAGTAAGAGGATCGTAAACGCAGATATCGCCTTCAAATTTTCTGCAATCGTAAATTAGATCGCGACAAACTTGTTGATGTTCTGGTTCTATTTTTGCTAAAGGAAGAATCTTACTAGCGCTAACAATTGCACCATCTAATCCCACTTGCATCGCTTCGTGTAAGAAGACTGAATTAAGTACCTGACGCGCCGCAGGATTTAAACCAAAAGAAACGTTAGAAACCCCTAAAACGATATGACATTCGGGAAGTTCTTGACGGATGCGACGAACGGCTTCAATGGTTGCTTTGCCATTTTCTCTATCTTCTTCAATACCCGTAGAAACAGGTAAAACTAAGGTATCAAAAAAGATTTCGTGAGGGGGAATTCCATATTCAACCGCAGCATGATAAGCGCGTTTTGCTATTTCAAACTTTTTATCTGCCGTTCTTCCCATTCCTTCTTCATCAATAGTGCCAATGACAACTCCAGCACCATATTTCTTGGCTAATTCTAAGACTTTTAGAAACCTTTCTTCGCCATCTTCATAGTTAGTAGAATTGAGGATACATTTGCCGCCAGCAACTTTTAAACCTGCCTCCATTTTTTGCCATTCTGTCGAGTCCAGCATCAGAGGTAGGGTAACATTATTGACTAAACGCGAGGCTAACTCTTTCATATCTAGCACGCCATCTCGTCCCACATAATCGACGTTAACATCGAGGACGTGTGCGCCTTCTTTTACCTGAGATTTTGCCAGGGAAATTAAACCATCCCAGTCTTCTGAATTTAATAATTCGCGGCATTTTTTAGAACCGCTAGCATTCAATCTTTCCCCAACAATTAGAAAAGAATTATCTTGAATGTAGGGTTGGGTGCTATAAATCGATGCTGCTGATGGTTCGTAATGTGAATGGCGTTCTTTTGGCGTTAAAGTTTGAGCAATTTCAGCTAATGCTTGAATGTGTGCGGGTCGAGTTCCACAACAACCACCAAGAATTTGTACTCCCAAATCTTCAACAAAGTGCATCAACGACATTTTTAACTCTATCGGAGTTAATTTATAATGTGCTTGACCGCCGACGTTTTCTGGCAATCCTGCATTGGGAACACAAGAAACAATAAAAGGAGAATTTTCGGATAAATATTTGATATGAGGCTTCATTAAATCTGGGCCTGTAGCACAATTAAGACCCAAAATATCAATGGGATAGCGTTCTAAAATTGCTAATGCCGCCCCAATTTCCGTACCGATTAACATGGTTCCTTGCTGTTCCATCGTAACAGAAACCATGATGGGAATTCGGTTGGCTTTCTTTTGAAAAACTTCTTCTATAGCATTTAAAGCTGCTTTAATTTGTAGAACGTCCTGACAAGTTTCTACAATAAATAAATCTGCACCGCCGTCATATAATCCTTCTGCTTGTTCGCTAAAAGCATTCTTAAGCGTATCGAAATCAATATGTCCCAATGTTGGTAATTTCGTTCCAGGCCCCATCGAACCCGCTACAAAGCGAGGTTTTTCTGGCGTAGAATATTCGGCGGCGACTCGTTTTGCTAACTCAGCGGCAGTTTTGTTGAGAAAATAAGCCTTATCTGCTAGGTCGAATTCTCCTAGCGTAATGCTAGTTCCCCCGAAGGTATCGGTTTCAATAACATCCGCACCCGCTTCTAAAAAGCCTCTATGAACCGTCTCTACGGCTTCTGGTTTGGTGTATACCAGATACTCGTTGCATCCTTCATATTGTGCCCCGCCAAAGTCTTCTGCGGTCAAATTTTGTACTTGCAGGTTCGTTCCCATCGCACCATCGAAAACGAGGACGGGACGTTCTGGACTGTGAAGGCGATTGAGGAAGGAACTATTCATATATCGCTTGAGTGAGAATCGGTAGAAGTATAAGCTTGAAGTAGTATGTATAAAGATAAAGGATTAAAACCTTTTTTATATTATTGTCTAAAAATTTGAGATTTTGAAGATGCGATCGCGTTGCGCGAATTTTATCAAACGCGATCGCACTAAAGAAAGGCAGAAGGCTTGATGATAAAAATTGGCTTTGTAACTCACAGAAATTATGACTCAAGAAGCATCAACGCTACAAGAGGCGGGTTGGATAGCAGTAGCGACCGTCGAACAAATTCCCTACGGTGGACTTTTAGCGTTAGAAGTTGAAGATCTTAAGCTCATTATGACGCGAAAAGCCGATCGCGTAATGTGCTATCGCAACAGTTGTACCCATCTAGAATTGCCGTTGGACACCAGCAAGATAGAAAATGGAATTTTGACCTGTTACTTCCATCGTTACCGCTATCGCTTAGAAACAGGGGAATGCTTGACTGTACCGACGAAATTAGAATCTTATCCGGTAAAATTAATAGGCGATCGCGTTTGGGTAAAAATAAGATAAAAAGAAAATCTTAAGTTTTACTGGTTGGGTTGCCATGCGATAGTTACCTTAGTAAAGTATCTAATGCTTTTGGCTATTATCGCGCTGAAGATTTTTGAGGTTAATCATGTCAGAATTTCACGATTTTCTTAAACACAAATATGCTTATGTTGCTATTGGCGAATTTAAGCCAGGTTGTTTTTCAGAAGCACAAAGACTTTACGAGAAAGCCGTTTCTACCTACACAGAGGGATTTAAAGGAGCATTTTTACTGCAAAAACCAGGAACCGATGAAGGAATCGCTATCATTATGTGGGAAAAAATTGAAGATATGGAAGCCAATCAAAGCGAGGTTTATAACGAAATTTTAAAGAAAATGAATCCTTTGTTTGCAAAACCACCAGTAACAGATTTTTATGAAGTGTGTAGCGAAATTGAAAAATAAAGTAAGAATAACTATAAATTTTTAATAGCAATTAGATGAGAAAGTAGGGAATGGGGAACGAAAACTGAGAATTGCGATATTACTTTATTATCTGCTTGAAAAAAAGCTTGTTAATCGCCATTATTCCCCTCAGTTTTATTGGATTGAAATATACACCAAATCGGAACATTTTACAAGTAAGTGGTTGCAGTTAGGCGATCCTCGAAATAGTAACGCATTAAAGGTTCCTCCCAGAATGCGCTATAAAGAACTTGGATCGCTTTGTCTTGATTCTCAGGAGAAATTGCGATCGCGTTAACGATGTATTTAGTGAATCCGATCTCCAAAAACGCTAAAAATTTCGGGCTACATTAGTAAGCGGATCGAACTGAAACCGTTTGAAAGCGTGGGTGTCGCCGTAGAGATTGAGCGTAAGGGTTGGTTCCTCGCCGATCGCTTCTACGCAATGAATGGCTTCTGTGGTTAAACTAATAATATCGTTGGCTTTGAAGACTTGCTCGCCAACTCGTTCGATGCGATCGGGAAATTCTGAAGTTGGCGATCGCTTCCAAAAAGTATTTCGTTGTTCTCCTTTAATCGTTGCTACTACTCCCCAAGTGCCGTGGTTGTGAATGGGAGTACAAGTTCCTGGCATTAAAGTTTCGGTTTGAATTGTCATCGGAAAACCAATCTCGTCATATAACAATAACAAAGACATTCCCGTTTCCAAACAAGGTTGAGGGACTTGAGTAGTTACCCAATACGAGTTGAGCAACAGCTTGCGCGTCAACCAACGCAGCTTTGGCAGAAAATCGATTTCTGCGATTTCGCTATCCTCAGATTCATCGATAACATCTTCTACTTCAGTTAAGAAGCGATAGAATCGATATTCGCGTCCTTCGGTAACTAAATCCCATTTTCTAGGAGATTCGCAAGACAAGCAATTCCCGTCTTCTGCAACCAGCCAATCTTGCTTTTTCATGGCAATTCCCTGATATTTTTCTAAAGTTATTTATATATTAAACTTATCCCAATCCCACGATCGCCTAGCTTGACGTACTATCCAAAAGTGCAGTACAACCATAATTGCTGCCAAAGGAACCATAGTTGCAGGAATACTTTCTAAACCCGCACGAGAGGCAATCCAACCAATAAGAGTGGGAAAAGTTGCCGCACCCAAACTAGCAATACTGGTGACAAATCCAACAGCGGCGGGGACTAGTCCAGATGAAACGCGCATCGGAATCGACCAAACGATCGCGGGAAAAATAGCAGCCAAAGAAAAGCCAATTAAAGGTAAGCTAAATAAACTATTAGGCAGCAACCACCAACAGATAAGACTGACAATTAGTAATGCCAAAGAAAACGCGATCGCTCTGTTGACTCCAAATCGTTGTATAAAGATTCCCAAGCTAACTCGTCCAATGGTCAATCCCAACCAATAAGCACTAACGCTATAACCTGCGACGATTTCTGGCGTACCGCGACCGATATATTCTACTGTATACGCCCAATTTCCGACAGCCGCCTCCGTCCCAACATAAACTAGTAACAATAGTCCTGTTGCTACTACTACAGGCGTTTTCAAGGCGATTTTTAGATTTGTCCAAGCATTAACTCGCGATGAAGTTACTTGCACCATCATGGGTGCATAGCGAACAGAAATCGTCCAAAAAGTCGCTGCAACTAAAAGACTAACCAAAGCAGCAAAGACCAGATAAACCAATCGCCAGTTGAGTCCTCGTGCTAGCAGCGTTGTCGCTATTGCGGGGCCGAGTAAGGCTCCTACGCCATAAAAAGCGTGTAACATCCCAATTAAATTCTCGTTACGGCGATCGCTGACAATATATGTATTAATACCTGCATCGATCAGTCCGATTCCCAAACCCAGAAATGT
>JALOOL010000007.1 GCA_025454425.1 Hydrococcus sp. Prado102
CAACGATTATATAAAACAAAAAGTTATATCTTATTTAGAAGCTGATGCGATCGCCCATGCTTTAGATTTACATACCTCAGCGAAAGAACAGTTTTTATCCAAGTTTTCAGAATCAATTTTAATTCCTAAGAACTTAGACTATCGCGTTCAATTTTGTGGTTCTACCGGAACTAATGCCGTAGAAGCAGCTTTAAAGTTAGCGAGAAAAATTAAAAAAAGATCTGGTATATTTTCTTTCATGGGCGCTTATCATGGAATGACATTAGGAAGCTTATCTATTACGGGAAATCTGGACATTCGCGCAGGAGCATTAGGAACGTCAAATAATGTAACTTTTATGCCATATCCTTATGGATTTATGGCAGGAATTGATACGATAAAATTTATAGATTCAGTTTTGAATGATGTCAATTCTGGTGTAGAAAAACCAGCCGCAATTATCTTTGAAACAGTACAAGCTGAAGGCGGAGTTATAGTAGCACCTATAGAATGGATGCAACAACTTCGAGAATTATGCGATCGCCACGATATCTTATTAATTTGCGATGATATTCAAGTAGGTTGTAATCGTACTGGCTCGTTTTTTTCTTTTGAAAGAGCAAATATCGTTCCCGATCTTGTAGTGCTTTCTAAATCGATTAGCGGTTATGGTTTTCCAATGTCTTTATTATTAATTAAACCAGAATTAGATATTTGGGAACCGGGCGAACATACGGGCACTTTTAGAGGAAATCAACTAGCTTTTGTCGCTGGAACGGCGGCTTTAGAGTATCAAGAGATGAATGATTTAGAACAACAGATTAAAACTAAAGCCACTTTTTTACATAATTTTTTATGCGATCGCATTGCCTCAATTAATCAAAAAATAGAAATTCGCGGGATCGGAATGATTTGGGGAATCGACTTGTCAAAACTTGGTAATGATTCTCTTACCAAACAGATAAGTTCGCGCTGTTTTGAAAAGGGATTGATAGTTGAAAGAGTAGGTAGAAATAACAGTGTAATTAAAATATTACCGCCTTTAACTATTGAAATATCCATGTTAGAAAAGGGCTGTTTGATTCTCAAAGAAGCGCTTTGGGAGTGTTTATAAATAAATTTTAAATTAGTTCTTCTAAGATGAAGACGATCGCCCAAAAAATCATCTGATTCAAACCTCATGCTTTTTAAGGGGAATAATGAAAAAAATCTCCTTATTTTAAGCTCCATTTTTTTAAGATGGAGTCAATCCAAAATCTAAAATCTAAAATCCAAAATCGAAATGATGATTGTTGATAAGCCAATTCAAGCTAATACGATATTAAAAGCTAGTAATTCTTTTTCGGATAAGTTTTATTGGTTAAATAAACTATCTGGAAACTTACCAGAAACAAAGTTTATTAACGATTATATACGCTCCTCAAGCGAACTAGCTGAAAAGCAAACATTAAGTTTTGAGTTGTCAAAAAATTTATCTAGTAAAATATTAAGTTTATCTCAAAAATCTTACTTATCGACATATTTGCTATTATTAGCTGTTTTCAATATTTTTCTGTATAAGTATACGAATCACAAGGATATTCTTGTTGGTTCGCCTATTTATGAATGGAAACGACATGAAAAGTTGGTTAATAGAAGTATTTCTTTGCTTTTTCATGTAGAAGATACGCTGACTTTCAAAGAGTTTTTACTTGAAGTAAAAAAGACAACAATTGAATCATATTGTCATCCAAACTATTCAATTGAGGAATTAGCTGCGACTTTAAATCAATCTAGTATCCCACTTATTTTACTAGAAAATATTCACAATGTTAATGATTTAGACGACCGCGATATAATAATTTCTTTTGCGATCGAAGGAAACTCTATTACAGGACAAATTAATTACAATCGATTTTTATTTAAACCTGAAACTATCGATAATATCTGCAAGCAATATATCAACTTAATTGAAACGTTAATCAATAATGTTGGCGTTAAAATATCAGGAATTTCTTGGGTTTCCGAACAAGAGAAACAAAGATTATTAAAAGAATTCAATTGCAATACTAAACATTATCCCGTTACTCTTACTCTGCAACAACTATTTGAGAAACAAGTAGATCGAACGCCAAATAATATTGCTGTTGTCGATCGCGAGCGGCGTTTAACTTACCAAGAATTAAATAAAAAAGCGAATCAACTAGCTAAATTTTTACAACAGTTAGAAGTTAAAAGCGGCGATCTCGTCGCCATTCTTAAAGAACGAAATATCGATTTTTTAGTAGCTATACTTGCCATCCTAAAAGCAGGTGGGGTTTACGTTCCAATCGATAGTACCTATCCACCCGAAAGAATTAAATATATGTTAGCTAATAGCGAAGTGAAGACTGTTTTAACAGATTCTTCCTGCTTAGATATAGTAAAAGATTGTCCGCACTTACAACATATAATCTGTTTAGATAGTAAACGCGATCGCATTGATTTCGAGAAGTTACCCCAAGAAAATTTAGAAGTAAGCAATAAAGGTATCGACCCAGCTTACACGATTTATACTTCCGGTTCTACGGGATTGCCCAAGGGAGCGATAATTAGACATGGGGGAGCGAGCAATCATATCTATGCTCAATTCGATGCTTTAGAATTAAGTAAAGATTTTACTTTTCTCCAAAGTGCGCCAGCTTCATCAGATATTTCCGTTTGGCAGTTTTTAGCCCCTATTCTCATTGGTGGAAGAACAGTAATTGCAGACACAGAAACAGTTTTTAATCCAGAAAAGTTATTCAAAATTATTCAAGAAGAAAAGATTACTATTGTTGAATTAGTTCCAGTCGTACTAAAGAATTTATTAGATTATATTTCCCATTTATCGCCTCGCGAAAGATTGTTACCTCACCTGAAATGGATGATGGTAACAGGAGAGTCTGTATCGGTAGCTTTAGTGAATCGATGGCTTGACTTTTATCCATCAATTAAAGTAGTTAATGCTTATGGGCCGACAGAAGCAGCAGATGATATTACCCAATTTATTATTGACAAGCCATTACCAGAAAATCAACGAACAGTTCCAATTGGTAAACCTTTAGCTAACTTAAACCTCTATATTCTCGACCCAAAAATGCAATTAGTCCCGATTGGAGTTCCGGGAGAAATTTGCGTGTCAGGATTTGGAGTCGGTTTGGGTTATTGGAAAAATCAAACCAGTACAAACTCAAGCTTTATCCCCAATCCATTTATCAATACAGCTAAACCATTGCCAGGAACCGACACTGATTTCATTTATAAAACTGGAGACTTAGGTAGATGGTTGCCCGATGGTAATATTGAATTTTTAGGACGCATCGACCATCAGGTAAAAATTCGTGGCTTTCGAGTCGAATTGGGAGAAATTGAGACATTTCTGAGTCAGCACCCGAATGTACGCGAAAGTGTAGTAGTGGTTCGCCAGGAAGAAGCAGGTAACTCGCAAATAGTTGCTTATATAGTTGCTGAGACGCAACCAGTTCCTAGTATTAGTGAATTGCGTAATTTCTTGAAAGAAAAATTACCCGACCATATGTTACCTTCTGCTTTTGTAATGTTAGAAAGTTTACCTCTGACACCTAGCGGAAAGGTAGACCGCAACGCTTTACCCAAACCTGACAATATTCGCCCCGAACTAGAAACAGCTTATGTACTGCCCCGAAATGAGATAGAACGTGCAATTGTCGATATTTGGCAGAAAATACTTAAGGTTGAAAAAGTTGGCATTCAAGATAACTTTTTCGATCTTGGAGGTCATTCGCTAAACCTGCTTCAAGTCTACAGCAAATTGAAAGAATTATTTAAAGCCGACTTAGCAATAAGCGACCTATTTAAATATCCAACCATTAGTTCTATATCGCGTTATTTAAGCCAAGAAGAAGACGACAGTTTTGCTAATCAAAGCAATGAATTAAATGAAGAGTTAGAAGTTGGCAAAGCCAGATTAAAGCAACGCTTTTTACGCAATCAACAACAGAATGCTTAATCAATAATTAATAATCTGACTTATGGACAATTTAGCAGACTTAAATGACAAAACTGGTTTAGAAATAGCGATTATTGGCATGAGCGGCTGTTTTCCCGACGCTCAAAATATTGACGAATTCTGGCAAAATCTTCGAGATGGCGTTGAATCAATCCATAGATTTAGCGATCGCGAATTACAAAATTTAGGTGTCGATGCTGCCTTATTAAACGACCCAAATTATGTTAAAGCAGAGGGTTTCGTCAAAGATATAGACTTGTTTGATGCTTCATTCTTCGACATCAGTCCTAGAGAAGCTGAAGTTATGGATCCTTCGCTGCGTTTTTTCTTAGAGCATTCCTGGAAAGCACTGGAGAATGCAGGTTATAGTTCAGAAGTTTATAAAAAACCTATCGGAGTCTATGCTGGTACGAGTTTTGGCAATTATTTATTGAACATTTATTCCAATTACGAAATTATAGCCTCTGTCGGCGATCGCCAGATAGAAAAGGGCAATTCTCCAGGTTATGTTACTACACTGACCTCTTACAAATTAAACTTACAAGGGCCGAGTTATGCAGTTCAAACTACCTGTTCGAGTTCGTTAGTTGCCGTACATTTAGCTTGCCAAAGTTTGCTCGCTGGCGAGTGTAATATTGCTTTAGCAGGAGGCGTTTCAATCTCCACAGCAGATGGTTATTTATATCAAGAGGGAGGAATTGAATCTCCTGACGGACATTGCCGTGCTTTTGATGCCAAGGCTGCGGGAACCGTAAGGGGAAGGGGTTTGGGTCTTGTCGTTCTCAAACGCTTAGAAGACGCGATCGCAGATGGAGATACCATTCATGCTGTTATTAAAGGCTCTGCTATTAATAATGATGGGTCGGATAAAGTTAGCTACACTGCACCCAGTGTAAACGGTCAAGCCAAGGTAATTCGGGCGGCTCAAGTGATGGCGGAAGTCGAACCCGATACGATTAGCTACATTGAAGCCCATGGAACGGGTACGACCTTGGGCGATCCGATTGAAATCGCTGCTTTAACGCAAGCTTTCCGTGCCAAAACTCAGAAAAAGGGCTTTTGTGGGATTGGTTCTGTAAAAACCAACATCGGACATTTAGACTCCGCCGCTGGAGTGGCAGGGTTAATTAAAACCGTACTAGCCTTAAAACACAAACAAATTCCACCTAGCCTAAACTTTGACGAACCATCACCCAAAATAGATTTCGCCAATAGCCCCTTCTATGTAAACGATCGATTATCTGAGTGGAAAACTAACGGCAATCCTCGCCGTGCGGGGGTTAGTTCTTTTGGATTTGGCGGAACAAATGTCCATGTAATTTTAGAAGAAGCTCCAAAGGAAGTTCAAAGTTCAAAGTTCAAAGTTCAAAATAAAGAAAGAGCAGGAAAGTTATTATTATTATCAGCTAAGACGAGTACAGCATTGGAAACTGCTACAGCAAATCTGGCTAATTACCTCCAAAAACATCCCGATCTAAACCTTGCTGATGTCGCTCATACTTTGCAAGTGGGTCGCTGGACTTTAAATCATCGGCGAATGGTAGTTTGCCAAGATCGAGAAGATGCAATTAAGGCATTGCAAGACCCTCAAAGCATTTTTACCCGTTACCAAGAACCTTGTAATCGCCCGATTGTGTTTATGTTTGCCGGACAAGGTTCGCAATATGTCAATATGGGTCGAGAATTATACGAAAGCGAACCCACCTTTAGAGAGCAAGTCGATCGCTGCTGCGAATTGCTCGAACCTCACTTACAATTAGACTTGCGTACACTCCTCTATCCCAACCAAGAAAAAGCTACTGAAGCAACAAAACAGTTACAGCAAACAGCAATTACTCAACCAGCACTGTTCGTAATTGAATACGCTTTAGCTAAGTTGTGGATGTCATGGGGCGTGTATCCTGAAAGTGCGATCGGTCACAGCATCGGAGAGTATGTAGCTGCTACTTTGGCTGGAGTTTTTTCTTTAGAAGATGCCTTGGCAGTAGTGGCAACACGAGGGCAACTAATGCAGCAGTTACCTGGTGGTGCTATGCTCTCGATTGGGCTTCCAGAAAAGGAAGTACAACAACTGCTAGAAAAGGAAATTTCTCTAGCTGCAAGTAATGCACCTTCTTCCTGCGTGGTATCCGGTTCCACAGAAGCAATAGATCGATTGCAACAGAAACTACAACAAATCGATGTCAGTTGTCGGCGTTTGCATACTTCCCACGCCTTTCATTCTCCAATGATGGAACCCATCATTGAAACCTTTGTCCAATTTTTACAAAAAGTCAAACTAAATCCGCCAAGAATTCCTTTTATATCAAACGTTAGCGGTACTTGGATTACAACAGCCCAAGCAACAGAACCCTATTATTGGGCGAGGCATTTAAGGCAACCCGTGCGTTTTTGCGAAGGAATTGCCGAGTTAGCTAAAACACCCGAAACATTATTCCTAGAAGTAGGCCCAGGGCGAACCTTAAGCACTTTTGTCAAACAATATCAGAAAGAAGAGTCTTTTGTACTGACCTCAATGCGCCATCCTCAAGAGCAACAGTCCGATGTGGCATTTTTACTTAATAATTTAGGTAAGCTTTGGTTACTTGGGGTGAAAGTGGATTGGTCTGGTTTTTATGCCAATGAGCGTCGTCATCGCCTTCCTTTACCAACCTATCCTTTTGAACGCCAGCGTTACTGGATTGAGTTAAACAAAAACGCGACTATGGCAGTGATGCAACGGGAAGTGACGAACAAAAAGCCGGATATTGCCGATTGGTTCTACATTCCTCGCTGGAAAGAATCTATATTGCCGGAATTTTTCCAAAAAGAACAACTGAAACAAAAATCATGTTGGTTAGTGTTTGTCGATACCTATGGAGTTGGGGCAAAAATTGCCGAACAACTCAAACAACAGGGTCGGGATGTAATAGTTGTTAGGATTGCAGATCGTTTTATAAAACTCAATGACTGCACCTATGCAATTAATCCCCAACAAAGGGATGATTATGATGCCTTGCTTCAAGCACTCCAAGAACAAAATTGGACTTTACAGGGAATTGCCCATTTTTGGAGCGTTAGCCCTAACGATACTTTATCCGGTCAAGAACAGGATCGATTTTTTGAAGATTGTCAAAATCTCGGTTTTTACAGTTTACTGTTTTTGACACAAGCTTTGGCGAAGCAGAATATAACTGAGTCAATAAAGCTGATAGTTGTTACTAGTAATATACATGATGTAACTGGCAGTGAAAATTTATATCCTGAGAAAGCAACTATATTAGGGCCATGCAATGTAATTCCACAAGAGTTTCCTAACATAACTTGTCGTTGCATCGATATCGTGTTTCCAGAAGCAGAAAATATGCGATCGCAAAAATCGCTCGACTATCTGCTAACAGAATTTACAGCACCAATCACCGACAATTTAGTTGCTTATCGTGGAAATCATCGCTGGATTAAAACTTATGAATCTTTACATATAGATGAGAGCATTACCAGCAAAACTAAGCTGAGGAAAGGGGGCGTTTATTTAGTTACTGGGGGGCTTGGTCGCATTGGTTTAACAATGTCAGAATACCTTGCAAAAACAATGCAGGCTAAGTTAATTTTAATCGATCGCAAAAACATACCCGAAAGACATCAATGGTCGCAATGGCTGCTAACTCATGATGAATCCAACGAAGTTAGCAAAACAATTCGGCAAATAACGATTCTTGAGGAATTAGGTGCAGAGGTTCAAGTTATTAGTGCTGATGTCGCTAACGAACAACAAATGCAAACCGCTATAACATTAGCTTGCGATCGCTTTGGTAAAATTCATGGTGTAATTCACGCTGCGGGAATCAATAACGATGTGTATTACGCGATTCAAGAAACTTCTACAACTCAAACGCGATCGCAATTTCATCCCAAAGTTTATGGACTGTTTGTTTTAGAAAAAGTTTTGCGAGGTCAACAGTTAGATTTTTGTTTATTAACATCCTCTTCATCATCTGTTTTAGGAGGCATCGGGTTAACTTCCTATTCTGCTGCTAACATTTTTATGGATGTTTATGCTCATAAACACAACCAGATCGACCCGTTTCCTTGGATCGTTGTAAACTGGGATACTTGGCAGTCTGAAAACGATAAAAAACAAGATTTAACGGTTGGAGTAGCGTTAGAAAAATTGCGAATGACTCCGCAGGAAGGAATAGAAGTATTTAGCCGTATATTATCTGTGAATGTAACCGGGCAAATTGTTATCTCTACAGGAGAATTACAACCCAGAATTCAGCAATGGATCGAACGAAAATCTTTACAAAACATTGAACCGAACAAACAAGAAAAAGACAATCATCACACTCCAGAATCGCCAGATAAAAAACACGATCTAGCCGACTGGTTTTACATCCCTTTTTGGAAACCTTCTTTACCTCCAAAAGAATTATTATCCGAACAAAACTGTATTTTGATGTTTGTCGATGATTGTGGTTTTGGTAGTAAATTGGTCGAGCAATTAAGAATACAAAACCAAGATGTAATTATTGTAAGAGTTGGCGAACAGTTTACCCTTTTAAGCGAGTCACAATATACAATTAATCCTGATAGCGATCGCGATTACGATCTTCTAATCCAAGAGTTGTTTAAACAAAATAAGTTGCCCAAAACAATCGTTCATTTATGGAGTATCACACCTAGTAGTAACCAAGAGTTAGATCTTGAAAAAATCGATAAAGCTCAAATAACAGGGTTTTATAGCCTCCTATTTCTTACTCAAGCTTTGGGGAGGCAAGAAATTCATGAGCAAGTACAAATTACAGTTATTTCTAATGGTTTACAGTCGGTAAATGGAACTGAAAGTATTTGTCCAGAGAAAGCCACTTTGCTCGGAATTGTTAAAATTATATCCAAAGAATATTCAAATATCGACTGTCGCAATATTGATGTTCTTGTGCCTCTTTGTGACAGTTACCAAGAAGAAAAACTAATAGAAACATTATTAGCAGAATTGACGGTTTCTGATTCTGAAAAATTAATTGCTTATCGAGGTTTGAATCGTTGGGTGCAAACTTTTGAACCCGTGCGCTTCGAGAAAACTAAAAGTGAAAAGCCTCGATTGCGAGAAAAAGGGGTCTATTTAATAACAGGTGGACTCGGAGGTATTGGACTTGTTTTAGCAGAATACTTAGCTCGAACTTTACAGGCAAAACTATTGTTGATAGGACGTTCTATTTTACCTGAAAAAGACGATCGCGATCGCTGGCTCGCCACTCATGATAAAAACGATCGCACTAGCATTAAAATTCGTAAAATTCAAGAACTCGAATGCTTGGGTGCAGAAGTTCTGGTTATGAATGTAGATGTAAGTAACACAGAACAAATGCAAAATGCGATCGCTCGCGTTCAACAACAGTTCGGTCAACTAAACGGCGTTATTCACGCTGCTGGAGTTCCTGGCGGTGGTGTAATACAGCGAAAAACGCAAGAAGAAGCAGAAAAGACTTTCGCTGCGAAGGTCAAGGGAACAGTAATTATTGATTCTCTTGTTAAAGATATGCAGTTAGACTTTTTTGTTCTAGTATCATCAAACACTTCAATATTAGGAGGCTTCGGACAGGTAGACTATTGTGGGGCTAATGCTTTTCTGGATGCCTTTGCTCATCGTAATGCTTCAAAACAAAACACTTTCACCACAAGTATCAATTGGAGTGCATGGCAAGAAGTGGGAATGACTGTAAATACAGAAGTTCCCCAACACCTTCAGCGATCGCGAACAGAAGAGCTTAAACAAGGTATATTACCTCATGAAGGGGTAGAAGCTTTTCTACGGATTTTAGGAAGTACGATGCCTCAAATTGTCGTATCTACCTCCGATCTATTAAATGCACTCAAACAGGACAATTCTTACAACAAAACACAAATTCTAGAATTTTTAGAATCTGCTAATCGCTCCAAATCAAAATATCTGCGACCCCAACTCAGTAACGATTACGTCACTCCTCAAAATGAAGTGGAACGAACAATTGCTAATATCTGGCAAGACATTTTAGGGATTGAATTTATAGGGATTTACGACAACTTTTTTGAATTGGGAGGGGATTCGCTATTAGCAATTCAGGTGATTTCTCACTTGCGTAAAGCCTTATCTATGGATGTTCCCCTACATAGTTTGTTTGATGAGCCTACTATAGCTGGAATATCGCAGTATATCGAGAGCATTCGTGGAACGACCAAAAAACTAGTCGTTTTTTCTAGCACTGCTCTGAGCGAGGAGGAAATAGAATTGTAAAAAAACACTTCTATAGAAACTATTTAAACAAAAATTGCTTTGACTGCGATCGCTACGAGGAGTAAAACGTATGAAAACCATCAACCAATTTTTATCTTACCTTTCTAGTTTAGACATAAAACTTAGAGTTGATGGCGATCGCCTATACTGTAGCGCCCCTCAAGGGATACTCACGCCCGATTTAAATGCTCGACTGCGAGAGCGTAAAACCGAAATCCTCAAGTTTCTACTTGATAATAATCATTTCGTTTCTAGTTCGACTTATGACCCCATAGTTCCCGTTCCCAGAAATACAAACTTTCCCCTTTCTTTCGCCCAACAAAGGCTGTGGTTTCTCAATCAGTTGGAGCCAAATAGTACTGCTTACAACTTTCCTATTGCTATGCGTCTTACGGGTGCGTTGAATGTGGCTGCATTAGAACAAAGTCTCAACGAAGTCGTGCATCGTCATGAAGCTTTGCGAACCACGTTTACCAATGTAAATGGACAACCGATTCAGGTTATTACACCAACTCTACTCTTAAAGCTATCTGTCATAGACTTGCAAGAGTACCCAATCATAAAGCAAGAAGCTGAAATTTTGCGGCTAGCAACTCAAGAAACCCAATTGCCGTTTGACTTGGTACAAGACCCTTTGCTGAGAGCTACTCTGTTGCATTTGAGCGAACAACAATACGTGTTGTTGTTTACCATGCACCATATTATTTGCGATGAATGGTCAATCGGAGTTCTCATCAAAGAAATCGCCGCACTTTATCAAGCATTCTTGGCAGGAAAGCCATCGCCGCTACCAGAATTACCCATTCAGTATGCCGATTTTGCTGTCTGGCAACAAAAATGGTTAACTGGAGAAGTCTTAGCAACTCAACTCACATACTGGCAGCAACAATTACAAGATATACCACTGTTAAACCTTCCCACAGATTACCCCAGACCCGCAATAACGACTTATCAAGGAGCTACCCAATCCTTCAAACTTTCGTCCTCATTAACAGCAACCATAAAAGCTTTGGCACAAAAAGAAGGAGTCACCTTATTCATGACGCTGCTGGCAGCGTTTGGGGTGCTACTCTATCGTTACAGTCACCAGGAAGATATAGTGGTGGGTACTCCCGTCGCCAATCGCAATCGAGCCGAAATCGAAGGTTTAATTGGCTTTTTTGTCAATACGTTAGTTCTCAGAACCAACTTAGAAGGAGATCCCAGCTTTACAGAATTACTGCAAAGAGTCAGAAAAGTTACCTTAGAAGCTTATACCCATCAAGATATACCTTTCGAGCAGCTAGTAGACGAACTCAAAGTAGAACGGCATCTTAACCGCAACCCGCTATTCGATGTCATGTTTACCCTAAAAAATGCCTCGACTGAAGAATTCTCAGTGCCAGGGTTAACTTTAAGTCCTTTAACGCAAGAGAGTAAAACAGCAATATTCGATCTCATTCTTTCGATAAGCGAGACAGAGCAAGGATTGGCTGGAGCAATAGAGTATAGTACCGATTTATTTGATGGTAGTACGATCGCGCGAATGCTAAATCATTTTCAGGTGTTGTTAGAAGCCATAGTTACCAATCCCAAACAAAGATTATCACAACTTCCTCTATTAACAGAAGCCGAACAATCTCAACTCATCAAAGAGTGGAACGATACTGACGCTAAGTATCCAAAAGATAAGTGTATTCATCAGCTATTTGAGGAACGAGTAGAGAAGACACCAGATGCAGTAGCAGTAGCTTTTCAAGACCAAGCGCTAACCTATAGAGAGCTAAACGATAGAGCCAATCGACTAGCACATTACTTACAAAAGTTGGGAGTAAAAGCAGAAGTTACTGTTGGGCTTTACTTGGAACGCTCCCTAGAGATGAGTATAGCAATATTAGGAGTGCTTAAAGCCGGAGGAGCTTATGTACCTATCGATCCTGCTTATCCACGCGATCGCATTACAGACATTTTAGAAGATGCTCGTGTAGAAATCATACTAACTCAACAGCATTTAGAAGCCGAGTTACAATATCAAAAGCAATTGGTAAATATAGATAGTAATTGGTCAGAGATTTCCCAACAATCTCCCGATAATTGTCAAAACCAAACCATCTCTGAAAATTTAGCCTATGTCATCTATACGTCAGGTTCGACCGGAAAACCGAAAGGCGTTGCCATAACCCATCAAGCTTTAGTCAACTATACTTTAGATATTGCCGAGAAGTTTGAACTACAAAAAAGCGATCGCTTTCTTCAATTTGCCTCAATCGGCTTCGATGTAGTAGTCGAAGAACTCTTTCCTACTTGGATTGCAGGCGCAACGGTCGTAATTCCAGGCACGACTGAGCTTATTTCCTGTGGAGAATTTCAGCACTTAATCGAGCAAGAACAAATAACAGTCTTTGAGTTACCCACTGCCTACTGGCATCAATGGATATCGGAACTGTCCCATTCTCAGGAGATAGTATCAAAATGCGTTCGTTTAGCGATTGTGGGTGGAGAGAGAATTTCTTGTGAAAGATTGAGACAATGGCAGCAATTTAAAACACCGTTAATTCACGTCTACGGACTGACCGAAACAACTGTTACCTCCACAGTGTATTGCTACCTAAGCGATACACAACCGCTAGAAGACGATAGAGAATTACCCATTGGTCGTCCCATTGCCAATACGCAAATCTACTTGTTAAATTCACGCCTACAACCAGTACCAGTAGGGGTAGTAGGAGAGATTTATATAGGAGGAGAAGGGATAGCAAGGGGATATCTCAATCGTACAGAACTAACAGCAGAAAGGTTTATTCCCAATCCGTTTAGTCAGGATGTAGGGGCGAGGTTGTATCGAACGGGAGACAAAGCAAAGTATCTATCAGATGGTCGGATTGAATACATCGGCAGAACCGACTATCAGGTCAAACTCAGAGGATTTCGCATTGAATTGGGCGAAATAGAAGCCGCCTTATCCCAACATCAAGCGATAGCAGCAGCAGTAGCGATGTTGCGGGAAGATAACCCTAACAATCCTAACATAGTTGCCTATGCCGCACTGCAACCAGCGCAGATTATCACGGCAAGCGATTTACGGCACCATTTAGCGTCTAAGCTGCCTAACTATATGGTGCCATCGGCGTTCGTCATCCTGCCAGAACTCCCGCTAACAACCAATGGCAAAATAGACCGCAAAGCTTTACCAGCACCAGATACTAGTCAATTCATTGCTGAAGCTGAATACATAGCGCCTGTGACTCCTGTAGAAGAAATCTTAGCTGGTATTTGGCAAGAGATATTGGGACTGGAAAAAGTTGGAGTCAGAGATAATTTCTTTGAGTTGGGAGGAGATTCTATTCTCAGCTTACAAATCGTTGCCAAAACGCATCAAGCTGGACTTCATATAACTCCCAAACAAATGTTTCAGCACCAAACTATTGCCGAATTAGTATTAGTAATTGGTGAAGTTAAACAAAACTCAGCCGAACAAGGTATCGTAACTGGTTCATTTCCACTCACGCCAATTCAAACATGGTTTTTTGAGCAAAATTTTCCAGTTCCTCATCATTGGAATCAGTCAATTTTACTGGAAACTAAATCAAAACTCGATCCTTGTTTATTAGAAAAAGCCGTGCAAAAACTGCTGGAGCATCACGACATTCTGCGCTTGTGCTTCGAGAAAACATCTTCTAGTTTTCAACCCGTTATTGTTGGCGAGCAAACAGCACCAGTCGCTCAAATAGATTTATCTAAAATTTCTTCGGAGCGGTTAAAGAGGGAAATTGTTAAAGCTGCTAACGATCTCCAAGCAAGTTTTAATCTTTCAACAGGGTCTTTGATTAGATTTGGATTATTCGATCTTGGAACGGAACAATCTGGGCGTTTGCTCGTGGTAATTCATCATTTAGTAATTGACGAGCTTTCTTGGCAAATTTTATTAGAAGATCTTCAAGTTATATATCAACAGTTAGTACAGAAAAAGTCGATTAAGTTGCCACTTAAAACAACCTCTTTCAAAGAATGGGCTAATCGAATACAGACATATACTCAGTCTCAAGCGTTACGTACTGAATTAGATTATTGGTTAACTATGTTGCATCAACCAGTTAAACCGCTTCCTAAAGATTATCCTAGCGAAGTTAATTTGTTGGCAGATACTAATACTATTAATGTATCTCTTAATATTGAAGATACTCAAGCATTACTCAAAGAAGTTCCTGCTATTTATCGATCGCAAATTAATGATGTTTTGCTGACAGCATTAGTAGAAACTTTTGCACGGTGGACAAAAGAGCGATCGCTACTATTCGATTTAGAAGGACATGGACGAGAAGAACTATTTGAAGATATCGATCTATCAAGAACAGTAGGATGGTTTACGAGTATTTATCCAGTATTACTCAATCTAGAACAAGCTGTCGAACCAAGCGCAGCTTTAAAAGCAACAAAAGAGCAATTAATTAATATTCCCCAGTATGGAATTGGTTACGGACTTTTACGATATTTAAACCAAGAACAAAAAGTTACTGAATTATTAAATTCTTTGCCACAAGCAGAAATATGTTTTAATTATTTGGGTCAGCGCGATCGCGTAATAACGCAATCTTCCCTTTTTAAAGTAGCTTTAGAATCTTCTGGTCGAAATGAAAATCCAATTAATCATAGATCTTATTTATTTGAAATTAACAGTGCAGTTGAATTCGATCGCCTTCAAATATGGTTTTCTTATAATAAAAAGCTACACAAAAAATCTACGGTAGAAAGTTTAGCTCAAGGATTTATAGAAGCATTAAAGTTACTAATTAGGCATGGTCGAGAGACACAAGTAGAATTTAGTCTTTCAGATTTTCCTTTGATAAATTTAACTCAAGAAGAATTAGATTCAGCTTTCGATCGCGTTTTATATTAATCAATAGATAGCAAATGAAAAAGAACAATAATATTGAAGATGCTTATCCTTTATCTCCTATGCAACAGGGGATGCTCTTTCACAGTATTTATGCTCCAAAAACAGGTATTTATATCGGACAAGTCGATTTTGAACTACGCGGACAGTTGAATGTTTTTGCCTTAATTCAAGCTTGGGAAGAGGTCATAAAACGCCATCCCGTTTTACGGACTGCTTGCGTGTGGGAAAATTTGCAGCAACCCATTCAGGTTGTCGTGCGACAAGTCAAAATTCCTTGGCAAGAGCAAGACTGGAGAGAAATATCTCCACTCCAACAACAAGCAAAACTTAAAGCGTTATTAGAAAAAGATATTCACGAAGATTTTGAATTTTCTAAAGCACCTTTAATCCGTTTAACTTTAATTCGACTCAGCGAGACAACTTATCATTTTATCTGGACTTATCATCTTCTTCTGTTTGATGGTTGGTCGCTGCCTTTAATATACAAAGAAGTTTTTCACTACTACCAAGCCTTTTGTCAAGGTCAAAATGTCTATTTAGAAAAACCACGTCCTTATAAAGATTATATTGCTTGGTTACAACAACAAAAACTTTATTATTCTGAGATTTATTGGCGAGAAATTCTCAAAAATTGTACGGTTACGAGTATTTCAAATAATAAAAAGTCGCTATCAGAACAGAGAAATCATTATACTAAACAAGCGATTAATCTGTCTGCGATCGCAACCGATTCGCTTTCTTCTTTTGCTAAAAAACATCAAATAACGCTCAATACTTTAGTCCAAGGAGCTTGGGCATTACTATTAAGTAAATATACAGGAGAAGAAGACATTATTTTTGGGGTTACTGTTTCTGGTCGCCCTCATACTCTAGCTAAAGCTAATTCAATCGTTGGACTATTTATAAATACCTTACCCATCCGAGTAAAAATTAGCGATCGCCAATCGTTAATAGCTTGGCTACAACAAATTCAAGAACGACAAATCGAAGCTCGTCAATATGAATATACTCCCTTAGTAGATATCCAGCGATGGAGTGAAATTCCTGCCAATATTCCTTTGTTTGAAAGTATTGTAGTTTTTGAAAATTATCCAGTAGAAAAAATTGCTTTAAAAGAATCGGGGTTAGACTTAGAAATTAAGATTTGCGATCGCTTTGAAAGAAGTAATTATCCTTTAACTGTAATAGCGATACCGGGCAACGAGTTATTGCTTGAGATTGCCTACGAAGAAAATAAAGGCTTTGACGATACTACTATTTATCGGATGCTAAAACATCTTGAAACTTTGTTGCAAGCAATGGTTGTCAATCCTCAACAATGTCTGAAAGAATTGTCAATCTTGACAGAAGCTGAAAAACAACAATTATTAGTAGAGTGGAATAATACCACCGCTCATTATCCACAAGAGCAATGTATTCATCAGTTGTTTGAAAAACAGGTAGAATGCACGCCCGACAATATTGCGATAGTATTTGAAGATCGACAAATAACTTATCGAGAACTCAACGACAGAGCCAATCAATTAGCTCGCTATCTACAAAAACAAGGCGTTAAACCAGATGTCTTGGTAGGTATTTGTGTAGAACCAACGATAGAGATGATTGTAGGATTGTTGGGCATTCTCAAGGCAGGAGGAGCATATTTACCATTAGATCCGACTTATCCAAAAGAACGCTTGCAATATATGCTCTCTGATGCTGAAGTTACTCTCATTGTCACGACAGAAAAATGTTTGAATAGTTTACCCTCGCATCAAGCAAAAATAATCTGTTTGGATAGCGATTGGGAAGTTATTGCTAAAGAGAGCAAAGAAAATACAACTAATGCGATCGCATTATCTAATTTAGCTTACATTATTTACACTTCTGGTTCCACAGGTAAACCGAAAGGAGTCTTAGTCACTCACTACAATGTAGTGCGATTATTTGCTGCTACTCAAGATTGTTATAATTTCAACCAAAATGATGTTTGGACTCTCTTTCATTCTTATGCTTTTGATTTTTCGGTGTGGGAGATTTGGGGAGCGCTTCTTTATGGGGGAAGATTAGCTATAGTACCCTATTGGATTAGTCGTACTCCTGAAGCTTTCTACGAACTTTTGAAAACTGAAAAAGTTACAGTCCTCAATCAAACTCCGTCTGCTTTTAAGCAATTAATTGAAGTAGAAGAAAGTTTGAATCCGAGTGAGGATTTAAGTTTGCGTTTGGTTATTTTTGGTGGGGAAGCACTAGAATTACAAAGCTTGAAACCTTGGTTTGCCAGACATAGCGATAGCCATCCTCAACTAATAAATATGTACGGCATTACTGAGACAACCGTACACGTTACCTATCGTCCGATAACAATGGCAGATTTAGATGCCAGTGTAAGTGTCATCGGTCGTCCGATTAAAGATCTTAACGTCTATCTACTCGATCGCAATTTACAACCCGTTCCCATTGGCGTAACTGGGGAAATGTATATTTCTGGTGCAGGTGTCTCTCGCGGTTATCTAAATCGTCCCGACTTGACAGCAGAAAGGTTTATTCCGAATCCCTTTAGTACCAAACCAGGAGCGCGTCTTTATAAATCGGGGGATAAGGCACGCTATTTAGAGAATGGAGAAATTGAGTACGTTGGACGCATCGATAATCAGGTCAAATTAAGAGGTTTTCGCATCGAATTAGGAGAAATTGAAGCAGTCTTGAATCAGCTTCCAGAAGTAGCAACGGGAGTAGTTTTACTAAGAGAAGATAACCTTGGCAACCCAAGCTTAGTTGCTTACCTGACACTGCAACCAGAGCAAACAACAACCATTAGCTCATTACGACGCGAGATGAAATCAAAACTGCCTGAATATATGGTTCCGTCTGCGTTTGTTATTCTACCAAGACTTCCCCTAACAGCCAATGGCAAAATAGACCGTAAAGCTTTGCCAGCACCAGATGCTAGTCAACTCATTGCCGAAGGAGAGTATCTAGCGCCTTCAACACCAACACAAGAAATTTTAACGGGGATTTGGCAAGAGGTATTAGGACTAAAACGAGTCGGGATTCGAGATAACTTCTTCGAGTTGGGGGGACATTCATTAATCGCCACTCGTGTAATTTCCCAAATAAGGCAAGTATTTAAAATCGATTTACCATTACGCAGTCTCTTTGAAAAACCAACCATAGTAGATTTAGCTCAAGAAATTGAAGCAGCGACTAAAGCCAATTTAGGGTTAGAAACTTCTACAATCGAACCAGTTTCAAGAACAAAAGAAATCCCCTTATCATTTGCTCAACAGAGATTGTGGTTTTTAGCACAATTAGAACCAGACAGTCCCTTCTACAATCAACCTACTGCTTTTCGTCTCAATGGCGAACTACAAATCCCTATCTTGAAGCAAAGTTTCCAAGAGTTGATTGACAGACACGAAACTTTACGCACGACGTTTGCTATTGTCGAAGGAAAACCCATTCAAGTTATCAATCCAGCAGTAGAATTCTTTTTACCAGTAATAAATCTAGAAAATCTCGACAGAGAAGCTCAAGAACGAGAAATACAGAAGTTAGCGAATCGAGAAGCTCAGCATCCATTTAATTTAGAACGAGACTCGGTAGTGCGATCGCTTTTACTAAGACTCAACTCATTAGAACATATAATCTTATTCACTACACATCATATCGTCTGCGATGAATGGTCGATCGCAATCTTAGTCAAAGAAATCGCGACACTCTACGAAACATTCCTAGAAGGAAAACCATCGCCTTTACCAGAATTACCGATTCAATATGCTGATTTTGCCTTTTGGCAGCGAGCGTGGTTGCACGGAGAGGTCTTATCGAGACAACTAGACTATTGGCGCAAACAATTACAAGATTTACCCCGACTAGACTTACTTACAGATTATCCCAGACCAGCGATTCAAAGCTATAAGGGAGCCACTCAATCTTTAATCTTGTCTGAGGAATTAAGCCAAGCACTCAAAGCCTTTTCACAACAACAAGGAGTCACTTTATTTATGACGCTGCTAGCAGCGTTTCAAGTGCTATTACATCGTTACAGCAATCAAAATGATATTGTCGTCGGAACCCCCATCGCCAATCGCAATCGAGCCGAGACAGAAGGGTTAATTGGCTTCTTTGTCAATACCTTAGTCTTAAGAACTAATTTAGAAGGCGATCGCAGTTTTACAGAATTACTCAAACGAGTCAGAGAAGTTACCTTAGAAGCTTATACCCATCAAGATATTCCTTTCGAGCAGCTAGTCGAGGAACTAAAAGTAGAACGGCATCTCAACCGCAACCCGCTTTTTGATGTCATGTTTACCCTCGAAAATAGCTCGACTGAAGAATTAAAACTGCCAGGATTAACGTTAAGTCCTTTAACACAAGAGAGTAAAACAGCAATATTCGATCTCATTCTTTCGATAAGCGATACGGAGCAAGGATTAACAGGCGCGATCGAGTACAGTACCGATTTATTTGATAGTAGCGCGATCGCGCAAATGTTAGCTCATTATCAGGTGTTATTAGAAACCATAGTTACTAATCCCAAGCTAAGATTGTCACAAATCCCTCTGTTAACCGCAAAAGAACGCGATCGACTTCTTAGAGAGTGGAACGATACCGAAGCTGAGTATCCACAAGATAAATGTATTCATGAGTTATTTGAAGAACGAGTAGAAAAGGCACCAGATGCTATAGCCTTAGTATTTGAAGACCAATATTTGACCTATCGGGAATTAGACAACAGAGCTAATCAACTCGCTCGCTATCTACAGCAACTCGGAGTAAGAGCAGAGGTTCCAGTAGGCATTTACTTAAAACGCTCTTTGGAGATGTTTGTAGCAATGCTGGGAGTTCTCAAAGCAGGAGGAGCGTACATTCCTATCGATCCTACCTATCCGAGCGAACGAGTTGCTACTATTCTCGAAGATGCACGAGTGGGACTAATTGTAAGCCAATCTGGGCTAGAAACTGAGTTACTCTCAAATCAAACCAAGTGGATAAACCTCGATCGCATTTCTGATTTAATTTCTCAACACTCAATAGATAGCTGTTTAAACGCGATCGATTCCGAGAATTTAGCTTATGTAATTTACACATCAGGTTCGACGGGAAAACCCAAGGGAGTAGCGATAACTCATCAAGCTTTAGTTAACTATACTCTAGAAATTATCGAACAGTTTGAGTTACAGGGAGGCGACAGAATGCTACAGTTCGCTTCCATTGGTTTTGATGTAGTAGTCGAAGAAATTTTTCCCACTTGGATTATAGGAGCGACGGTTGTACTTCCAGGTGCGACTGAGCTTATTTCCTGTAGAGAATTTCAACATTTAATCGAGCAAGAACAAATAACGGTATTTGAATTACCTACCGCCTACTGGCATCAATGGGTATCAGAACTATTCGATTCCCAACAGACAGTACCGAGTTGTGTTCGTTTAGCGATTGTCGGTGGAGAAAGGATTTCCCCTGAAAGACTCAGACAATGGCAACAATTCTCTACACCGCTAATTCATGTTTATGGATTGACAGAGACAACTGTTACCTCGACACTGTATCGCTTAAACAGCGATGTAAAATTGCTAGAATTACCGATTGGAAAAGCGATCGCGAACACACAAATCTACTTACTAGACTCTAATTTACAACCCGTACCCGTAGGAGTAGCAGGCGAAATATACATTGGCGGTGCAGGAATCGCAAGAGGATATCTCAATCGCGCAGAACTAACAGCAGAAAGATTCATTCCCAACCCGTTTAGTAAGGATGCTGGAGCGAGGTTATATCGAACGGGAGATTTAGCAAAATATCTACCCGATGGAAATATCGAGTTTCTCGGTCGTATCGACCATCAGGTAAAAGTTAGGGGATTCCGCATCGAACTAGGAGAAATTGAAGCGGTATTAAACCAGCATCCACAAGTCAAAGAGTGTGTCGTTATTAACCGAGAAGACGTACCAGGGGAAAACCGATTGATTGCTTATATTGTTTATAAGCAAGAAAAAGATGTAACCGTAACTGAGTTGCGACGCTTTTTAGAGGAAAAACTACCTCGGTATTTAGTGCCATCAAACTTTGTCACTATAGACGCTATACCTCTCTCTTCTAATGGAAAAATAGATAGGCGATCGCTTCCCATTCCAGACAATCTTCGACCCGAATTAGAAGTAGATTATGTCAGACCACAAACAGAGGTGCAACAAGCTATTGCTGATGTTTGGCAAAAAGTTCTTGCTCTAGAAAAGGTAGGAATTCACGACAACTTTTTTGAAATAGGCGGACATTCATTACTTCTGATTCAAGTAAATAGTAAATTACGTCAATTATTTAATACCGATCTATCAATAGTAGAGATGTTTAGATATCCAACCATAAGTTCTTTATCAGAATATTTAAATAAAAACGCTCCCAGTCAATCTTCATTGACAGATAGCGATTGGCAAATTGAAAAAGTCAAAGCTGGTAAAGCTAAACAAAAAAAACGCAGGCAAAAAGTTCAATCAATTTAACGTGAAATCGACCAAGTAGTTAATAAAAAAGATCGAGAAAATGGAGATTAAAACTGTTGGAGTTATTGGCGCTGGTGTAATGGGGATTGGAGTTTCCCAAAATCTCGCTCAAACTAGCCATCAAGTAATTCTTTTAGATGTATCGGATGAAATTTTGGAGCGAGCCAAACAGGAAATCAAAAACAACATTCGCTTTCAGAATTTTTTCAACAAGCAAAATCAATCGGATGGTAACGAGATTCTAGACCGCATTAATTTTTCTACCAATTACTCTTTGTTAGAAAAGGCAGAGTTTATTATTGAAAATGCGACAGAAAACTGGAATATCAAAAAAAATATTTACGAAAAAATCGATCTAATTTGTCCCCAAGAATCTGTTTTTGCCGCTAATACATCGGCGATTTCCATTACTCGTATTGCTTCAGTCACTAAACGCGCTCCTCAAGTGCTTGGTATCCATTTTATGAATCCCGTACCAATGAAACCAATGGTAGAAATGATTCGTGGATATCATACTTCTGAAGAAGCGATCGCAACGGCAAAAAAATTATTAGCTCAAATGGGTAAAGAATCTATTTTAGTTAATGATTCGCCAGGATTTGTTTCTAATCGCGTGTTGATGTTGACCATCAACGAAGCAGTTTTTTTGCTACAAGAAAAAGTTGCTTCAGTAGAAGAAGTTGATAAAATTTTTAAGTCCTGTTTTGGTCACAAAATGGGTCCTTTAGAGACAGCAGATTTAATTGGTTTAGATACAATTCTCTTTTCTATCGAGGTTTTATATGAAAGCTTCAATGATAGCAAATATAGACCATGCTCTTTACTCAAAAAAATGGTAGATGCGGGTTTATATGGTCGTAAAAGCGGACGAGGTTTCTACAGTTATAGCTAAATAGTAAAGGAATGAATATGCAAGAAACTAAAGTAAAAATAAAGCGATTTTTAGCACAGTTTTTTGGAAATCATAATCTACAAGACGATGAAGATATATTCGCTCTTGGGTTTGTTAATTCTATGTTTGCCATGCAACTTGTTTTATTTATCGAAAAAGAGTTTCAAGTGACCATTGAAAATGAGGATTTAGATTTTGAAAATTTTAAAAGTATAAATGCTATTGTCAAATTGCTAGAACACAAGACAACATTTGTTGGAGCTTAAAAAGAAAATGAAACTTGAATTAACTCCACAACAAAAAGAAGCAAAGTCGGAATTTAGATCGTTTGTCAATGAAGAAATTATTCCTCTTGCAGATCGATGCGATCGCGAAGAAAATACGCCTCCAGAATTGATAAAAAAGCTAGCACAAAAAGGTTATTTAGGTGCTGTATTGCCGAAAGATATTGGCGGTAGAGGAATGGATGCGATCGCCTACGGTATTTTAAATGAGGAAATTGGACGGGGATGTTCTTCGCTACGAAGCTTATTAACCGTTCACAATATGGTGACTCATGCTATTTTTAAATGGGGTAGTAAGCATCAAAAAGAATATTGGTTGCCTAAGTTAGCTTCTGGTGAAAAGATTGCTGCTTTTGCTTTAAGCGAACCTAATGTAGGTAGCGATGCTAAAAGTGTAGAAACTACAGCAACAATTTCGGGTAATTCATACGTCTTGAATGGACAAAAGAAATGGATTACTTATGGACAAATTGCTGACGTTTTTTTAGTCTTCGCTCAATGCGAAGAAAAACCTTCTGCTTTTTTGGTTGAAAAAGAAAGTTTAGGTCTTTCAGTTATACCAATTTTTGGTATGCTTGGTACTAGAGCTTCAATGTTAGCAGAACTTCATTTTAATAACTGTCTTATTCCTCAAGAAAATCTTGTGTGCAGACAAGGTTTTGGATTTTCTCATGTTGCTGCTTCTGCGCTAGATTATGGAAGATATAGTGTAGCTTGGGGTTGTGTGGGTATAGCGCAAGCTTGTTTGGAGGCTTGTATTAAATACACTAGCGAAAGAAAACAATTCGATATTTATCTTAAAGATCATCAATTAATCAGACAAATGATCTCGGATGCGATCGCGAATATTAAAGCAGCAAGATTGCTTTGTTATCAAGCTGGTTATTTAAAAGATATTGGCGATCCTTTATCAATTACAGACACGTCTATTGCTAAATATTTTGCTTCTACAATAGCAACAAAAGTAGCCAATGATGCCGTACAGATTCACGGTGGTAATGGTTGTAGTAGTGAATATCCCGTTCAAAGATATTGGCGCGATGCGAAAATTATGGAAATCATTGAAGGGAGTACTCAAATTCAACAAATTACCATTGCAGAATCTGGTTATCAAGAATATATGTTACCAACTAAATTTTCTAGCAAGTCTCAAGAATTAATGGCAAGGATCTAACAAAATGATTTCTATAGAATCAGATAGAATTAGAGATAAGTCCCAAGCTCGAAAAACGATTAAATGTGTAGTTTGGGATTTAGATAATACTATTTGGAATGGTGTTTTATTGGAGGGCGATCGCATTTCTGTAACTCCTTCTGTAGTAGAGATAATTAAAACTTTAGATAGTCGAGGAATCTTACAATCTGTTGCTAGTAAGAACGACTATAATAATGCAATAGTAAAACTTCAAGAACTTGGATTAGCTGAATATTTTTTATATTCCCAAATTAATTGGAATTCTAAAGCTTCTTCAATTCAAGAGATTGCTAAATTACTAAACATTGGTATTGACACAATAGCTTTTATTGACGACCAGTTATTTGAATTAGAAGAAGTTGCTTTTTCCTTACCCGAAGTGTTTTGTATTAATGCAATAGAATTAGATCGAGTTTTAGATCTGCCAGAAATGAATCCTCGTTTTATTACAGAGGATTCGCGAAAAAGAAGATTAATGTATATTAGCGATCGCGATCGCAATCAAATTGAATCAGAATTTACTGGTACTAAAGAAGAGTTTTTAGCCACGCTCAATATGAATTTTACTATCTCTTCTGCCAAAGAAGAAGACTTACAACGAGCAGAAGAATTAACAGTAAGAACCAATCAATTAAATACAACTGGCTATACTTATTCTTATGACGAACTCGCTCAATTAAGACTATCCGAAAATCACAAGTTATTAATTGCTAGTTTAGATGATAAGTACGGAAGCTACGGAAAAATTGGCTTGGTTGTTATCGAATGTTTGGAAAAGATTTGGACGATTAAACTTTTGCTGATGTCTTGTCGCGTTATGTCTAGAGGTGTCGGTACAGTAATGCTCAACTATATTATTGAATTAGCTAAAAATAATCATGTTCGTCTTTGTGCCGAATTTGTTAGCAACGATCGCAATCGCATGATGTATATTGCCTATAAATTTGCAGGCTTTCAAGAAATTGAGAAAAAGGACAATATTGCAATTCTAGAAAATAAATTGATGAGAATTCAACCTTGTCCGGGCTATATAAAATTACAAATCGATAATTAATTTATTTGCTTAATTTTAGGTATTAATTATGACAAATACAGAAATTAACGAGCTAGAAATTGCTATTATTGGAATGAGCGGGCGTTTTCCTGGAGCAAAAAATGTTGACGAATTCTGGAATAATTTACAAAAAGGGATAGAATCGATTTCCTTCTTTACTGATGAAGAATTAGCGGATTCAGTAAAAGATAAAAAGCTGCTGAACGCTCCTAATTTTGTCAAAGCTAAGGGAATATTAGAAAATGCAGAACTTTTTGATGCGTCCTTCTTTGGTTTTAACCCTAGAGAAGCTGAGATTACCGATCCACAACATCGCCTATTTCTAGAATGTGCCTGGGAAGCATTAGAAAATGCAGGCTATGACTCTCAGCAATATCAAGGCTCGATAGGTGTTTATGGTGGTAGTAGTTTAAACAGCTATTTTCTCAATAATGTATATCCAAATTTAGAGTTTCTTAATGCTATCGACGGTCATCAACTTGCGATCGCTAGCGATAAAGATTTTCTCACTACACGCATCTCTTACAAACTAAATTTAGAAGGTCCTAGTTACACCGTTCAAACTGCCTGTTCGACTTCATTAGTTGCCGTCCATTTAGCTTGTCAAAGTTTACTCAATGGAGAATGCGACATGGCTTTAGCTGGCGGCGTTTCTGTCGATTCACCACGAAAATCTGGCTATCTTTATCAAGAAGGAGATGTTAGTTCGCCAGATGGACATTGCCGTGCTTTTGATGCTAAAGCACAGGGAACTGGTAGTGGCGAAGGTGTTGGTATAGTCGTTTTGAAGAGAATGGAAGATGCGATCTCAGATGGCGACAACATCTATGCTGTTATTAAGGGTTCAGCTATTAACAACGATGGTTCTTTTAAAGTTAGCTACACGGCACCTCGGATAGATAGCCAAGCTAAAGTCATTAGGATGGCTCAAGTTGTCGCTGAAGTCGAACCAGAAACGATCGACTATATTGAAACTCATGGAAGCGGAACGGTACTAGGAGATCCAATTGAAATTGCTGCTTTAACTCAAGCTTTTCGCACCGATACTAATAAGAAAGGCTTTTGTGCAATTGGTTCGCTAAAAACGAATATCGGTCATTTGGATGCAGCAGCAGGAGTAGCAGGATTAATTAAAACCGTTCTTGCCCTTAAAAATCAACAAATTCCCCCTAGTTTGCATTTCGAGCAACCTAACCCTAAGATTGACTTTGCCAACAGTCCATTTTATGTCAACACTAAACTATCCGAATGGAATGTTAATGGTAGTCCTCGTCGTGCGGGAGTGAGTTCTTTTGGCATCGGCGGAACCAATGCTCATGTCATTCTCGAAGAACCCCCTTTTAATAGTTCAAAGTTCAAAGTTCAAAGTTCAAAATTGGGAACGGATTGGGAGTTATTGTTGCTGTCTGCTAAAACTCCTACAGCATTAGATACCATTACAACTAATTTAGTCGAACATCTTAAAAAACATCCCGACCTTAACTTAGCCGATGTCGCTTACACTCTCCAAATAGGTCGTCGAGCATTTGAGCATCGACGAATGGTTGTCTGTCAAAATAGAGAAGATGGAATTAATGCCCTTCAAGACCCCAAACGAGTATTAACTAGTTTTCAAGAACCTAGCAACCGACCTGTAGCTTTTATGTTTACTGGTTTGGGTACTCATTACACAAACATGGGTTGGGAACTTTATCAAACTGAGCCAACATTCCGCGAACAAGTAGACCTCTGTTGCAATCTTCTATCACCACTTCTAAATCTCGATCTTAGAGACATAATTTACCCCGACAGACATCAAATTCCCTCATCTAATTCGACAATGACTCAATCTGGGTTAGATTTGCGAAAAATGCTCTCTCGCGAAGAAAAACCAGCAGACGAAGCTACTCAAAAACTCAATCAAACTTATCTCACCCAACCAGCAGTATTTGTCATCGAGTATGCCTTAGCTCAGTTGTTGATGGCTTGGGGAATTCGTCCGGTAGCGACAATTGGCTACAGTATCGGTGAATATGTGGCAGCTTGTATTTCTGGGGTTTTGTCTTTAGAAGATGCTTTGACTCTGGTTGCCAAAAGAGCGCAAATGATTCAGGAATTGCCCCCAGGAGCCATGTTAGCCGTTCCTCTTTCCGAAGAACAAGTGCGTCCCTATTTAGACGAGAATCTCTCGCTATCGGCGATTAATGGCTCATCTGTTTGTGTAGTGGCAGGGACAAATGAAGCTGTCGAGCGATTAGAAAGAGAATTAAGCCAGCAAGGGTTAGCCGTGCGGAGAATTGAGACATCTCACGCTTTTCATTCTCAGATGATGAATGCGATCGCGCAACCATTCACCGAGTTAGTTAAAACCGTTAAGCTTCACCCCCCGCAAATTCCTTATTTATCTAATGTTACAGGGACTTGGATTAGTGCCGAGCAAGCGACAAATCCTAGTTACTGGACTCAACACCTGTGTCAAACAGTGCGCTTTGCTGATGGAGTTCAACAGTTGTGGCAGAAACACCGACCAATTTTGTTAGAAATTGGCGCGGGACAAACATTAGGGAGTTTGGCGCTACAGTGTTTAGAAGGGGTTTCAGTGACGGATAAGGTTGTCTTACCTTCATTGAAGTATTCTTACGATCGCCAATCTGATGTACGATTTCTGCTTAACACTCTAGGACAATTATGGCTGTCAGGAATTTCAATCGATTGGTCGAGATTTTACGAGAATGAGCGCCGCCATCGCCAACCATTACCAACATATCCTTTTGAGAGACAGCGTTATTGGATAGATTCCATTCAACCCAAACAACTTTCAACGACAGAGAAAGTCTCTTTGGAGAAAAAGCCAGACATGACAGATTGGTTTTATGTTCCCATTTGGAAACAATCTATACTTCCTTCTGTTTTTAAAAGTGGTGAGTTAAATAAAGCAAAATCGTGCTGGTTAGTATTTGTTGATGAATGTGGAATTGCTTGCGAGATAGCAACTAGACTAGTAAAAGAAGATCGAGATGTCGTAATCGTAAAAACTGGAGAGAAATTTAGTCAAGTTAGCGATCGCGAATATGTCATTAATATTCACGCCGAAAAAGACTATCAGATCCTCATTGAAAACCTCCAAGCTAAAGATAAAATACCCGATGCGATCGTTCATGGCTGGAGTATCTCGTCAAACGACGATAGAGAATCGGGAGTTGAGTTATTTAAGGAAATTCAACATTTAGGTTTCTATAGTCTACTTTTTCTGACCAAAGCTCTCGATCGCCAAATTATTTCCAAACCGATAAATATTTGGGTTTTATCCAACAATATGTATCGGGTAGAAAGCCAAGATATCCTAACACCTGAAAAAACGACTTTGTTGGGGGTATGCAAAGTTATTCCTCAAGAATATAGCAACCTGACTTGTCAAAGTATCGATCTGGTTTTACCTAGCTTAGATGATTGGTCAAAAGATAGATTAATAGATCGGCTTATGGCTGAATTAAGCGAAGAAATATCCGATTTAGCGATCGCATATCGTGGCAATAATCGATGGGTACAAACTTTTGAACCAATAAAATTAGATAAACCAGTTCAAACTCCAACAAGATTAAGAGAGGGTGGCGTTTATTTAATTACGGGTGGATTGGGAAACATTGCCTTAACATTTGCTAAATATCTCGCTCAAAGCGTGCGAGCAAAATTAGTCTTAACGAGTCGATCGGGTCTACCCGAAAAAGACGAGTGGGATAGATGGTTAGTAGAACACAATGAAAGCGATCGCATTAGTAATAGAATTAGAAAATTTAGAGAATTAGAAGCATTAGGATCTGAAGTTTTAGTCATCAAAGCTGATGTTGCTAGCGAACTAGAAATGCAACAGGCGATCGCGCAAGCCGAAAAACAATTCGGTCAAATTCATGGCGTAATTCATGCAGCAACAAATGCAGGAGAATTTTATAAAACCATTCCAGAAACTGGCTATTTTGAATGCGATCGCGAGTTTCAACCTAAAATATATGGAACTTATACACTAGCAAAAATTTTACAAAACAAAGAACTCGATTATTGTCTTTTAATTTCTTCCATTGCTTCTGTTTTAGGAGGAGTAGCCGTTTCTGCTTATACCGCAGCCAATATTTTTGTCGATGCTTTTGCCGACAAACAAAACCAGCGCGATCGTATTAATTGGTTTAGTGTTAATTGGTTTCATGCTGAAGCAGAAGATGGTAATGAAGAAAGTTTTCAACAAGAAACAACAGATGCTTTTCAACGTATATTATCTAATAACTCAATATCTCAAACTGCACTTTGGCGCAGCGACTTGAATGTAGCTATTAATAAATGGGTTAAACGCGAATTGTCAGAGAAAGAAATCCAAATTCAAATAACAAAACCCGCACTTTATCCCCGTTCAAATCTGAGAAATTCTTACGTTGAACCTAGCAATGAACTGGAAAGTAAGATTGCTAAACGCTATCAAGAATTGTTAGGGATAGAACAAGTGGGAATTCACGATAACTTCTTCGATCTTGGGGGAAATTCTTTAATTGGAACTCAGTTAGTTTCACTACTCCGTCAAGACTTTAAGATACAGATCCCTCTGCTTTCTATATTAGAAGCTCCTACCGTAGAAGAATTAGCTTTAGTCATTGAAGAGATCGTTATAGAAAAACTAGAGAACTTAACCGAAGAAGAAGCCAATCTTGCTTTGAAATAAAGAATATTTGGAGAAAAGGAATAATGCCTCTAAACAAAGAAGAACTATTAAAAAGAAAATCCAAGCTTTCGCCTGCAAAACAAGCATTACTGAGCGAGCAACTACAAGGTAAAAATAAATCTAATTTTCAACTAGACTCTCTAGAAGAAGAGATTCCTACAATAATTCCTAACATAAAAGAACGATACGAACCATTTCCACTAACCGACGTGCAACAGGCGTATTGGATAGGTCGCGATGGTGCATTTGAGTTAGGTAATGTAGCAACTCATGGCTATACAGAAATTGACTTTGTAGACTTAGAATTAGAAAGATTTGAACGAGCTTGGCAGCAATTAATCGAACGTCACGATATGCTACGCGCGATCGTACAATCTGACGGAAAACAGCGAATTTTAAAGGAAGTACCTAAATATAAAATTGAGGTTTTAGATTTACGAGGAAAAGATTCAGAAATCGTTACTTGCGAACTAGCTAAAATTCGCGAACAATTATCTCATGAAATACTTCCTGCCGATCGCTGGCCTCTATTTAAAATTCAAGCGGCTCAGTTAGATAATAATAAAACGAGAATTTTTATCAGTGTAGATATATTACTTGGGGACGACCAAAGCGAAGAACTTCTCAATCGAGAATTCGTTGAGTTGTGTCAAAATCCCGATTTGAAATTACCTCCCATAGAATTATCTTTTCGAGATTATGTTTTGGCGGAAATTGAGTTAAGAAATTCAAAAATTTATCAAGATTCTCTAGAATATTGGCAAAAACGCCTCCCTAATCTTCCACCCGCTCCAGAATTCCCCCTGCAAAAAAATCTTGCTGCTGTTGAATACCCTTATTTTGTTCGTCGTCAGGCAAAATTAGAAGCAACAATGTGGCAACGCCTTAAAGTTAAAGCTTCTCAAGCAAACATAACGCCTTCTGGTTTGTTGCTAGCGGCTTTTGCCGAAATTTTAACAATCTGGAGTAAAAATCCTCATTTTACGCTCAACTTGACCTTATTTAATCGTTTACCTCTACATCCTCAAGTAGATCGAATTGTCGGTTATTTTACTTCACTAACTTTATTAGAAATCAATAACTCAGGCAAAGATTCTTTTACAAACCGCGCTCGACGCATTCAAAAACAATTTTGGGAGGACATGGATCGTCGTTATGTAAGCGGCGTGCAAGTTTTACGAGAATTAGCTCGTACTCAAAATCGCGTTACGGGTACGCTTATGCCAGTGGTTTTCACTAGCACTTTGCTTAATAATACTTCAAACGAGAGTTCGGCGAGTCTCCCCGAATCATCAGAAAATACTTTAGAAACATACAGTATTAGCCAAACCCCACAGGTTTATTTAGACCATCAAATTTCTGAGAGTAAAGGCACTTTATATTTTAACTGGGATGCAGTAGAAGAACTTTTTCCCATCGGACTTCTAGATGATATGTTTGCTGCTTACTGCAATTTTCTAGAGCGTTTGGCAAACGATGATGAAATTTGGCAAGCAAAGACGCGACAACGATTACCTCCAGCACAAGTAAAACAACTAGCAGAAGTAAATTCTACTGAAGCAACACTAGCTAAAGGGGAATTACTTCATAGCTTATTTTTCGATCGCGTCTCTTTACAACCCGATAAAGCAGCAATAATTACAAGCGATCGCACTCTAACATACCAAGAATTATGCGATCGCGCTAACCAATTAGGACGGCAACTACGGCAGTTAGGAGCAAAACCTAACCAATTAGTTGCAGTCGTCATGGAGAAAGGATGGGAGCAAGTTGTAGCTGTATTAGGGATTCTTGCTGCTGGTGCTGCTTATGTCCCCATCGATCCCGAATTGCCTAAAGAGCGTCGATGGCATCTAATAGAACAAGGAGAAATTCAATGGGTGCTGACTCAATCTTGGCTAGAGAATTCTTTAGAATGGTCTGACAAAGTAGTCTGTTTGCATGTAGATACCTTAGAAGTCGCTGACATTTATGTACCTCTAGAACCCGTTCAAAATGCTGACGATCTAGCTTATGTAATTTATACTTCTGGTTCTACTGGCGTACCCAAAGGAGTAGCGATCGACCATCAAGGAGCAGTTAACACTATTCTCGATATTAACAAACGCTTTGAGGTTGGGGATCGCGATCGCGTTTTAGCTATCTCCTCTCTCAGCTTCGACTTGTCGGTTTATGACATCTTTGGAATTCTAGCGGCGGGAGGAACTATTGTCATCCCAGACGCTTCTACTACCCATTCCCCCGAACATTGGGTAACACTAATCGCTCAACATCGAGTCACAGTCTGGAATTCTGTTCCAGCATTAATGCAGATGTTGGTGGAATATGCGACGGGTAGATCTAATGTAGTGCTTAACTCGCTGCGTTTGGCGTTACTCAGTGGAGATTGGATTCCTTTAACCTTACCAGATGCGATCCGAACTTTAATCGAGGAAATACAAATTATTAGTTTAGGAGGAGCGACAGAAGCCTCTATTTGGTCGATCGCTTATCCTATTACAACAGTCGATTCTAGTTGGAAGAGTATCCCTTATGGAAAACCATTGACAAATCAACAATTTTATGTATTTAATGAAATGTTAGATTCTTGTCCGGTTTGGGTTGAAGGAACGCTTTATATCGGCGGAATGGGACTTGCTAAAGGTTACTGGCGAGACGAAGAAAAAACGAATTCTAGCTTTATAACTCATCCCGTTACAGGAGAACGACTTTATTGTACGGGCGATCGCGGTCGTTATTTACCCGATGGTAATATTGAGTTTCTTGGCAGGGAAGACTTACAAGTAAAAATTCGCGGTTATCGCATTGAATTAGGAGAAATTGAGGCAGCTTTAGAACAACATCGGGATCTAAAGACGGCTATTGTAACAACGGTTGGAGAACAGAGCGATTGCCCTCTGGGCAGCGGCAAAGCCGATCGCAAAACTCTTGCTGCTTATATCGTACCTAATAGCGATCGCGTTCCCGATCGCGACGAGTTGCAAAAATTTTTGAGTAAAAAGTTACCCAAATACACGATTCCGTCAATTTTTATAAAGATGGACGATTTACCATTATCATCAAATGGTAAAGTAGACCGTCGAATGTTACCCAGACCTGAAATAGATGAATCTAAATTAGAGGCATCCTTTGTAGAGCCACGCGACTCCACAGAAAAAAAACTAGCTGATATCTGGGCTGAATTACTAAAAATTGAAAAAATAGGGATATACGATAATTTTTTCTTCGATTTAAGAGGAGATTCTTTGCTAGCAACGCAAGCCGTATCGAGAATTCGAGAGGCTTTTCGGGTAGATTTATCCTTGCGTCATTTCTTTGAAACTCCCACCATTGCCGAATTAGCTGTTACTATCGTTGAGAAAATAACAGAAAACAGCGATCGCGAACTAATCGAACGAGCATTAGCAGAGTTAGAGCAACTCTCAGAGGAAGAAATTCAACAAGGTCTTAAATCGTAACCCACCTAAATTTTGTTTGTGCAAAATTTGCACCCTATTAGTTGCCCTCATAAAAACAGTACCAATGAAAACATTACGAAAAAACCCAATGAATGAAATTGCTCCCGCTCTTTTAGAGGGTTGGATGAGAGATTACTACTTCAATACCGAATTTGATATCGGTAGTAGTGGCGTAGAAAACTTTTCACTCGCCGAGCTTTTTCAACTCACCGATCTCACCCAAGAAGAACTAAATAGTGTCGTCTTCCACGATAGCTCAAGTCTGGGAAATGTGGAGTTACGTCAAGCCATAGCTAAACGTTGGGGAAATGGAGATCCAGAGCAAGTTATGGTCACTCACGGATCGAGCGAAGCCAATTTCTTAATTATGAATGGACTGCTGAATGCTGGCGATGAAGTAGTTGTTTTAGATCCCTGCTACCAACAACTTTATTCTATTGCTGAATCGATAGGATGCCAGTTAAGGCGTTGGCAACTTCGTTGCGAGCAGAATTTTGCTCCCGATATTGAGGAAGCCAAAAGCTTAATTAGTTCACGCACTCGCATGGTAATTGTCAACTTTCCTCACAATCCCACTGGTGCATCGCTGACGAAGCAAGAACAAGACGCGCTCATCGACGCGGTAGCTAAAGTAGGCGCTTATCTCGTCTGGGATGCTGCTTTTGCCGATATCGTCTATGACGGTTCTCCACTTCCTAATCCCAATTTACGTTACGATCGCGCTATATCTATGGGAACTTTTTCCAAATGCTATGGGTTGCCAGGATTGAGATTTGGCTGGTGTTTGGCTTCACCAGATGTTTTGGAACGTTTTGTTCGTTTGCGCGACTATATGACGCTTCACCTTTCTCCTATGATTGAATTAATTGCTCGCCGAGTCGTAGAAAAAGCAGATAAGCTTCTTAGCATTCGTTCGCAGCAAGCTCGTATCAATTTAGACATTTTATCTAAGTGGGTCGAGCAACATCAAGCGTTTGTGAAATGGTCGCGTCCCCAAGGAGGCGTATGTACGTTTCTGGGTTTGCAAGGTATTTCAAATACTGAATCTTTTTGTCATTATCTAGCTAATACTTATAAAGTCTTGCTCGTACCAGGTACTTGTTTTAACCATCCCAGTCATGTTAGATTAGGTTTCGGAGGAGCTACATCCGACCTCAATGAAGGTCTGAGTCGCTTATCAAAAGCTTTAGTTACAAACCGTTCAAATATGCGCTAGACGAGCGTTCTATCATAGGCGCTAGTACGTTTTAGTAATTGCTAATACTTAGCAATAAGCACGCGATTTTGCTTAACTCGAATAAGTTTTGGAACCGACATAGCTGAGACAAAAGAAACAGCAAGGGAATCAACAAACAAAAATTTTAGGTAATTGTAATGGAAAAAATAATTTTGTGCGATCGCGAAATTGACGAGATTAAGTCATTGGTTAAAGAGGTTATCTCTCAATACTCTTCAGTAGAAGATGATAAGTTTCTAAAAGAGGCACCAATCATTGCTCACGAACTTCCGAAACGAATTCGCACATTCATTAACGATTTTAGGCTGTTAGAACCATCGTCGGGTGTTTGTTTAATTTCAGGCTATCCAATTTCAGAAGAAAAAATTGGTAAAACGCCTTCTCATTGGCAAAACAGACAAAAAATCTCCCCAGCTTTAGAAGAAGAAATCATTTTTATATTATTCAGTGCATTATTGGGGGACGTTGTTGGTTGGGCGACTCAACAAGCAGGACATATCGTTCATGATGTTATTCCCATTAAAGGTCACGAATACGAACAACTCGGTAGCAGTAGTAAAGAATTACTTTGGTGGCATAATGAAGACGCTTTTCATCCTTTCCGAGGCGATTATTTAGGGATGATGTGTTTGCGAAATCAAGAAAAAGCTGCTACTACTGTCGCTCCCGTAGATGCAACCTATTTAAAACCAGAAGAAATAGCCATTTTATTCGAGCCACGCTTCACGATTCGTCCAGATGAATCCCATTTAACCAAAAACCAATCGGACGAACAGAAAATTCAAACCAATAATGATAACTTACTCAGTTCGGCTTATGAGAAAATGAGCGATAGCAATAGCGAACCAGGAAAAATTGCTGTATTGTATGGCGATCCTAAATGTCCGTATGTTCGTATCGATCCTTATTTTATGGATATAAATAAGCTAGAAAAAGACGATGGAGCGCTCACAAGTTTGAATAAATTAATTCAATCAATTGAGAGTAATTTAACCGATCTCGTTCTACAACCTGGAGATTTTTGCTTTATTGATAATTATAAAGCCGTTCATGGTAGGAAGCCATACACAACCGTATATGACGGTCAACATCGCTGGCTTAAAAGAATAATTATTACCAGAGATTTGAGAAAATCAAGAAGTGCTAGAAACTCCTGTACGTCTCGAATCATTTACTAAATAAGAATCAGCGATCGATGAGTAGTCTGTCCGAACGTATTGCTAACCTTTCTCCAGAAAAACGCGAGCTTCTCTTGAAGCGATTGGAGAAAAAGCAGGAAAAGATCGTCCTAAATACAATCAAATATCAAAAGCGGAATACCAATATTTTTCCTCTATCTTTTGCTCAAACTCGAATGTGGTTTTTGAATCAGATAGAACCAGAAAATTCGGCTTACAATATTTCTACGGCACTGCGTTTAACAGGCTTTCTCGACGTAGCAATCTTAAAAAAATGTCTCAATGAAATCGTTAAAAGACATGAAATCTTACGGACGACATTTGCTATCGTCGAAGAAAAACCAGTACAAATTATTAATAATTGTCCCGATTTTCCTTTTGCGATCGCAGATTTACAAGCTCTCCCAGAAGTTGCCAAACAAAAAGAGGTTTTATGGTTAGCCAAGGAAGAAGCAAAGAAACCGTTCGATCTACACAAAGATAAATTACTCCGCATTACTTTAATTAAAATATCACCTCAAGAAAATGTCGTGCTATTTACAATGCACCACATCGTTTCTGATGGCTGGTCGCTCGGAATTTTGATTAAAGAAGTTGTTACACTCTACCAAGCATTTCTAGCAGGAAAACCATCGCCGCTACCAAAATTACCCATTCAATATGCAGACTTTGCCGTTTGGCAGCGAGAATGGTTCACTGGAGAAGTTTTATCTACACAACTCGATTACTGGCATAAACAATTACAAAATATCCCTTTACTAAACATCCCCACAGATTATCCTAGACCAGCAATAACAACTTACAAAGGAGCCACCCAGTCCTTTCAACTATCCGAGTCTCTAACAACGGCAATTAAAGCCTTATCGCGCCAAGAAGGAGTCACTGTATTCATGACGCTCTTGGCAGCATTTAAAGTGCTACTATCGCGATACTCTCATCAAAACGATATTGTCGTTGGAACTCCTATCGCCAATCGCAATCGAGCAGAAATTGAGGGATTAATTGGCTTTTTTGTCAATACCTTAGTGTTGAGAACTCATTTAGATGGCGATCGCAGTTTTACCGAGTCACTCAAACGAGTTAGAGAAACCACATTAGGAGCTTACACCCATCAAGATATTCCCTTCGAGCAGCTAGTCGAGGTGATGAAGGTAGAGCGCCATCTCAACCGTCATCCCTTGTTTGATGTCATGTTTACTCTCGAAAATGGCTCGGCTGAGGAATTAAAGCTTCCAGAACTTACTTTAAGTTATCTTGCAGAAGAGAGAAAAACAGCCATATTTGACATCACCCTTTCCATGACGGAAACAGAGCGAGGATTAGCAGGAGATATCGAATACAGCACCGATTTATTTAATGAAAATACCATTAAGCGAATGGTAAAACATTTTCAGATGTTGTTAGAAGCCATTGTTATCAACCCAGAACAAAAAGTATCGAAACTACGCCTATTAACAGCAACAGAACAACAACGATTATTAAGAGAGTGGAACAATACAGAGGCTAAGTATCCACAACATAAGTGCATTCATCAGTTATTTGAGGAACAGGTAAAGAAAACACCCGATCGCATTGCCGTAGTGTTTCAAGACTCTCAACTAACTTATCAAGAATTAAACCATCGTGCCGATCGCCTAGCTCATTATCTACAAAAACAAGAAATCAAACCAGAGAAGACAGTAGGAATCTATGTGGAGCGCTCTTTAGAAATGGCAGTAGCAATACTGGGAGTGCTAAAAGCAGGAGGCGCTTATGTACCAATCGATCCCACTTATCCACGCGCTCGCATCACGGACATTTTAGAAGATGCTGGAGTCGAAATTCTACTAACTCAACAGCATCTAGAAAGTGAATTTCAAGATAGAATGCAACTGGTCAATCTAGACAGCAACTGGTCAGATCTCGATCGAGAATCTACTCAGAATACTCTTAGCCAAGCGACCTCAGAAAACTTAGCTTATGTAATTTATACGTCAGGTTCCACAGGAAAACCCAAAGGGGTAGCTGTTACCCATAACGCACTGGTTAACTATGCTTTAGACATTGCCGAACAGTTTCAGTTACAAAATACCGATCGTGTATTACAATTTGCCTCAATCGGATTTGATGTAGTCGTTGAAGAACTGTTTCCCACCTGGATAACAGGCGCAACAGCAATCTTGTTAGAAAATCATCAGCTAATCTCCTGTAGCGAATTTCAGCAATTAATTGCAAAACAACAGTTAACAGTATTTGAGTTACCTACTGCTTACTGGCATCAATGGGTATCAGAATTGTCACAATCTCAAGAAACAGTACCGAGTTGTGTTCGTTTAGCGATTGTGGGTGGAGAGAGGATTTCTTGTGAGAGATTGAGACAATGGCAGCAATTTAAAACACCATTACTTCACGTCTACGGACTGACTGAGACGACTGTTACCTCGACAGTGTATCGCTTAAATAGCGATGCAGAACCCTTTAAAGATGGAGTAGAATTAGCGATCGGTCGTCCCATTGCCAACACGCAAATTTACATATTAGATTCACACCTGCAACCCGTACCAGTAGGAGTGGCAGGAGAGATATATATTGGAGGAGAAGGAATTGCAAGGGGATATCTCAATCGTGCGGATTTGACAGCAGAAAGATTCATTCCCAATCTATTTAGTCACGCACCAGGAGAAAGACTGTACAAAACAGGAGACTTAGCAAAGTATCGAGATGATGGCAGTATCGAGTACATCGGCAGAATCGACTATCAAGTTAAGCTTAGAGGATTTCGCATCGAATTGGGTGAGATTGAATCAACTTTAAATCGACATCCAGCAGTAGCTACTAGCATAGTTATTTTACGGGAAGATATACCAGGCGATCGCAGTTTAGTTGCTTATGTCACACTTGAGCCAGAACAAATAATAGAAGTATCCGAACTGCGACGTTTTATAGAATCTAAATTACCTAAATATATGGTTCCTAATGCCTTTGCGATCCTAAACTCATTACCTTTAACGCCAAATGGCAAAGTAGATCGTAAAGCACTTCCAGTACCAGATCCCACTCAACTAATTACTAATACCAAATATATTGCTCCCACGACTTCTCTAGAAAAGATGCTAGCCGAAATTTGGCAGGAAATATTAGGCATAGAACGAGTTGGAGTTGACGATAATTTTTTCGAGTTAGGAGGACATTCTTTACTACTAACTCAGCTTATCGGCAAGCTAAAACACTCTTTCAAAGTAGAATTCCCCTTACGCATTTTATATGAGTCACCTACTATAGCAAGTTTGGCTGAAAAGATTGAAAGCATTTTCCAAAATGGTTTATCTAATGCTTTTGCAGAAGCAACATTAATAGATTTAAATACTGAAGCGACTCTCGATCCAACTATTTCCCCGAAAGCCAAATTCATTAAATTCAATCCCGCACCAAATTCTATTTTTTTAACAGGCGCAACTGGTTTTTTAGGTGCTTTCTTACTTTATGAGCTTCTGCAACAAACCCAAGCTGATATTTATTGTCTGGTACGTGCTAAAAATCTAGAGGAAGGTAAGCAAAAACTTAAAAATATTCTTGAATCTTATCTAATTTGGGAAGAAAGTTTCAGTCAGAGAATTATTCCCGTACCTGGAGATTTAGCTAAGCCATTTTTAGGTCAGATAGAAAAGCAATTTCAAAACTTAGCAAATCGAATTGATGTAATTTATCATAATGGGGCTTGGGTACATCATCTTTATCCCTACTCAGTATTAAAAGCTGCTAATGTTTTTGGTACGCAAGAAATTATTCGGTTAGCTTGTCAAAACAAGGTTAAACCCATACATTTTATTTCTACTCCAGATGTTTTTTCTTCTCTTGGTTACTCTGGAACGAGATTAATTAAAGAACAAGATAGTATCGATCGCGAAAAAGTTCCCCATGATGGTTATACTCAAACTAAATGGGTTGCCGAAAAATTAATCAAGGTAGCTGAAGGAAGAAGTCTTCCTATTTGTATTTATCGACCGGGACGAATCACGGGACATAGCAAAACAGGAGTTTTTAATCCTAATGATTTCTTGCACAAATTAACTATTGGTTGTATTGAATTAGGAAGCGCTCCCAAAGGCAACTTAATAGAAAATATTGTCCCAGTCGATTATGTTAGTAAGGCAATTATTTACTTATCAAAACAAGAAAAATCTATTGGAAAAGCTTTTCACCTACTAAATCCTCAACATGACTATATTAATAAGTTAATTAAAGTAGCGTATTCTTTTGGTTTTTCAATTCAACAAATTCCCTATCATCAATGGCAAGAAAAATTAATAAATATCGCCAGCATTTCTCCCAATCGTTCCCTGTCTTCACTCGTACCTTTCTTTCCCGCACGAGAATTGGAAAGTGAAATACCTGATTCCGCAGAACTAAAATTTGATTGTCAAAATACAGTCAAAGGACTAGCCAATACTTCTATTAATTGTCCTCAAATTGACGAGCAGTTAATTAGTAATTATTTTTCTTGTGCTATCCAAAAAGAAGTTTTAAAGATTAGTTAATTGGGGATTAGAAAAGAATATAAATGCTATTTGAATTTAGCGATCGCAAGAAAACGCTCTGAGGATAAAACAGATGAAAGTTTCAGGTAAAGCTACCTTAGAAGGAACAACTCGTTATAAAGAAAGACATCAAAAAACCTGTGCTGTAGATCATTTTCGCGAAGGAAATGGAATTATTACAAGTTCTATTGGTATTGGAACGCATTTAGGCGAATCTGACGAACAAACAGATAGTCTTGTAACAGAAGCAATAATTGAATCAGTTCGACAAGGAATTAATCTAATTGATTCTGCTATTGTTTATCGCGATCGCCAAGGAGAACGTAGCGTCCAAAAAGCGATAAACTATTTAATAAATTCAGGAGAAGTATCAAGAGATGAATTAATTATTTGTACTAAAGGTGGTTTTCTTCCCCACGAAACGCCTGAATATTTTGATTGGTTTTGTCAGCATTATGTCGAGCCAAGTAACTCTACAATTAGTAGAGAAGATATTGTTGTCACTAAAGAGCAAGAATATCATTGTATACACCCAGACTACCTTAACGAACAAATAAATCAAAGTCTCGAAAATCTTGGTCTTGAGACGATAGATATTTACTATATTCATAACCCAGAAACACAGCTTTTCCAAGTAGATACCGAGACGTTTTATAATCGATTGCGTTTAGCTTTTGAAGTGATGGAAGATGCTGTTAATCGTGGTAAAATTGCCGCTTATGGATTAGCTACATGGGATGGGTTTCGCGTTCCCGAAACATCTCAAAAACATCTCGACTTAGCTAAAATTAAGTCAATCGCTAAAGAAGTTTCTAGCAATAAAGAAGATAGTTTACGCTATATTCAATTTCCTTTAAATATGGGAATGACAGAAGCCTTTTTAATTCCAACACAGAATATTAAAGGAGAACGACTTTCTATTCTAGAAAGTGCTAAACGTTTAGGCTTATTTTCCATAGCAAGTGCTTCTTTATATCAAGCGGAAGTGATAGGAAGAATTCCAGAGAATATTGTTTCTACTTTTGGTAAAACATTTGAAACAGATTGTCAACGCGCACTACAATATGCTCGAAGTACCCCCGAACTTTTAACGGCACTTGTAGGAATGAAAAATCCGCAGCACGTTAAAGAAAATTTATCTCTTAATACTTATTCTCCGTTTAAAAAAAAGAGGTTTCAGGAAATTACCGATTTAATTATCCAAGTAACTCAACGAAACTAAAGCTATTAAAAAGTTTGATTCAGGCAACACATTTCATTACAAAAAGGAGGCTTGATATGGCTAAGATGGGCAAATATTGTAAAGCTTATTCTATCAAAGATTTTCGTAAATTTAGTCAATGGACAGAAAAGTCAGAAAATACAAGAAAAGAAACTCAAGAGATTGATGGGAAAGAAATTGAAGTGACTAGAGAGTTAACGGATGAAGACTTTCTTTATTTACAAGAAAACTATGTCGTTACCGATGGCATTTTTCAAAATGAAAATATCATTTTTGATAAAGTAACTCCAGAATGGAAAGATTTTTGTAACAACACACTTATGTTTGAGATTCCAGTTTATGAATCTGTAGTATCTGCTTCAGTAGAAAACGTTAAAAGCGAATCTTAAACAAACAAAACAAATAAGGAAAATAATTATGAACGAATTAGTACAACGCTTATCACAGGGAAATCATCCCGTCGAAGCTAGTTTACGTCCTTCAAAAACAGTATCAGCATTTAAAGAAAGTATCGATCGCGGTTACGTTCACATCAAATTTACTAACACTAAAGGAGGAACTGAACTTGGTGTCAGACTCGATACTGAAGCATCAAATTTAAAAGAGGCTGACTTTGAAAGTGCAACTGGAAAAGTTCGTTTAGTCGGAAACCTAACACTTAATTACGAAAAAGTTCGATGTATTGCTGATATCGATCTCAAAACTTTAGAAGGAAAAGGACATCTCGAACCCATTTCAGAATCGGTAAATTAATAGGAGGTAAAAAAAATGTATCAAGACGATAAAGAAGACACTACAATTTACAAAGTAGTCGTCAATCACGAAGAACAATATTCTATTTGGCCTGCCGACCGAGAAAATGCTCTAGGATGGAACGATGCGGGAAAAACTGGACTCAAACAAGAATGTCTAGAATATATTAAAGAAGTGTGGACGGATATGCGACCGCTTAGTCTCAGAAAAAAGATGGAAGAAGCGGCTCTTAATAGTAATTAGTAAGTAAGTAGGCAAAAATCAAGTTAACCTAATCTTCGGGTGGGTAATGCCTTAGATCGGTTATGGATAAAAATTATATAATTTTTGGCATTACTCACCATTTTACGTTTAATTAAGACCACCTACTTAAGTAGTAGATTGATTTAAAAAATGAAACCAAACAGAAATAAATAATAGATGGGTTTCGCTATCACTCTACCCATCCTACAAATAATAAAGATTGATATTAACCGAATAAATCTAGAAATTAATTGTCAGCTATTTTTTAGAATAAATTATGACAACTACATCAGTTTTTAATGCTTGGATTAAATGTTCTCGTCCTAATTCTAAAGCAAATTTACGTTTGTTTTGTTTTCCCTATGCAGGTGGTGGAACTTGGAGCTTTCGCGATTGGTCAGATAATTTACCTCAAACAATTGAAGTTTGTTCCATCGAACTTCCTGGGAGAGGAACACAGATGAAGTCACCGCCATTTACTCAGCTTCATCCTCTCGTCTGTGCGATCGCAGATGCTCTTCGTTTATATTTAAACAAACCCTTTGCCTTTTTTGGTCACAGTATGGGTGGCTTAATAAGTTTTGAAGTCGCTCGTTTACTTCGCAAAAATTATGGTTTGATGCCAGTTCATCTTTTTGTATCGGGTCGTCGCGCTCCTCAGCTTCAACCGACTAAATCCCCCATTCATAAACTTCCACAAACGGCTTTTATTGAAGAATTAAAAAACCTTAATGGCACTCCTTCCGAAGTTCTAAACAATCATGAATTAATGGAGTTAATGTTGCCAATTTTACGAGCAGATTTTGCGGTTTTAGAAACCTATAATTATACTAGCGAAACACCTTTAAGTTGTCCGATCGCGGTTTTTGGTGGTTTACAAGACTCTGAAGTAAGTTATGACGAGTTGGAAGCCTGGCGAGAACAGACAAGTTCTGAATTTGCATTACATTTGTTTCAAGGCAACCATTTTTTTATTCATTCCGAACAAAAAATTTTACTTCAATTAATAGCTCAAAATATAATTAAATAATCATCTATTTATAAAAAAATATTAGACTAAACATTAATTTAAAATCATAATAATAGTGTATTTAAAGCAATTGTTTTTCAATCATCTTAATATTTTTAGCTGTATTACAACTAAAGCGAAGAAAAAGCTATTTAGAATTTCATCTTTCATACTAGGGTTCCTTTTTGTTTTAGTTTTAACTATTCATAGCCCAAGTCTTAGTTTTCTGCCTAAATCGACAGAAATCCTTTGGGATACTTACGGCATTCCTCATATTTTTGGTGCAGATTCTCAAAGTGCATTTAAAGCCTTTGGTTGGGCGCAGATGCAAAGCCACGGTAACTTACTTTTGCGTCTTTACGGTCAAGCGAGAGGACGCGCTGCCGAATACTGGGGAGAAGATTACTTAGAATCAGACCGATGGGTAAAAATGATGGGCGTTCCAGAACGAGCAAAAACTTGGTATGGATCGCAAAATCCCGCTTTTCGACGCTATCTCGATGCTTTTGCGACGGGAATTAATGCCTATGCCAAAGAACGCGCCGAGCTAATTGACGATGAAGTTGAGGTTGTCTTACCCGTTACAGCAGAGGATATCTTAGCTCACGTTCAACGAGTGCTTAATTTTACTTTTGTGGTCAATCCAGAAATAATCAAAGGTATCGAAGAAGAGCAAAGCAAAGCAGGATCTAATGCTTGGGCGATCGCACCAACGCATTCTGCTAGCGGAAACGCTATGCTACTCGCAAACCCCCATCTACCTTGGTCGGATCTTTTTCTGTGGTACGAAGCTCAAATAACTGCGCCAGGGATTGATGCTTATGGTGCTAGTTTAATCGGTATTCCCGTTCTCGCGATCGCCTTTAACGATAATTTAGGTTGGACGCATACGGTTAATACTTTTGATGGTTGGGATCTCTACGAATTAAAACTAGCAGGTAAAGGATATCTATTTAATGGTAGAGTCCGTAATTTTGAAACAAATACTGTCGAAATCAAAGTAAAACAAGAAGATGGTACGACGCGATCGCAACAACTTACAATACAACATTCTATTCACGGCGCTGTCATCGAACAACAAAATGGTAAAGCTTTTGCTTTAAGGGTTGTCGGTTTAGATCGCTCTGGCGTATTAGAACAGTGGTGGGATATGGCAAGAGCCAAAAATCTCAAACAGTTTGAAACTGCACTCAAACGCCTGCAATTACCGATGTTTACCATAATATATGCCGATCGCGAAGGACACATCATGCACTTATTTAACGGTCAAGTTCCGGTTCGTTCTCAAGGCAATTTTGAAGATTGGGAAAAGATAATTCCTGGTGATACCTCTAAAACTTTGTGGACAAAAATTCATCCCTATCAAGATTTACCCCGCGTACTCGATCCGCCTAGCGGTTGGTTGCAAAATGCCAACGATCCTCCCTGGACGACAACGTTTCCGAGTGCCATCAATCCAGATCGATATCCGCCTTATATGGCTCCTCATTTTATGGATTTTCGGGCGCAGCGTTCTGCTCGAATGCTAGCAGAAGATAACAAAATCTCTTTTGAGGAAATGATTTCATACAAGCATTCAACCCATATGGAATTAGCAGATCGCCTTTTGGACGATTTGATTCCCGCTTTACGCAAGGAAGGTAGTAAATTAGCCTTGCAAGCGGCTGAGATTCTAGAAAAATGGGATCGACAGGCGAACGCAGACAGTCGAGGGGCGGTATTATTCGCTTTTTGGAGCGAACAGATGGATTTTGATACGATGTTTGGTACTCCCTGGAATGAAAACTTACCCCGCACAACCCCAGATGGTTTAGCCGATCCTAATCAAGCAGTTGCAGTACTATTGAGCGTAGCTGTCAACTTGGAGAAAGTTTACGGCAGGATCGATATTCCGTGGGGAAAGGTTTTTCGTCTAAAATATGGAGGTGTCGATTTGCCTGCGAATGGTGGCAGTGGCAGTCTGGGAATTTTTAGGGTGGTAAATTTTGAACCGAGTTCTAATAACCGTTTTCAGCCAGTCGCTGGCGATTCTTATGTGGCAGCTATCGAATTTTCTCAACCTGTAAAAGCAATGGTATTAACGAGCTATGGTAATTCCACTCAACCTGGTTCGCAACAGGTCGGCGATCGCCTAGCGTTATTCGCTCAAAAACAATTGCGTCCCGTTTTGCGATCGCGTCCAGAAATCGAAGCTCATTTGAGCGATCGCCAACGTTTCTAACTCACGGCATTTTTGGCGAATTAACTAGTTTTTCAACCATTAAGCCAGAATGCGCGATCGCCTGACGACAAAGATCGAGATTTACATCTCCTGCAATAATTATTCTTCTCAATTTATGAGCAATTGCTAACATTTCAGGTTTGGGCAACCAGGGAAAAACGACTATATCTCCAAATATTGAAAACATTTCGATTAATTGCTCGAATTTCTGAGGCTCGAAATCCGATTCGGGAAAAATAACGATCCTTTTTGCTCGTTCGACCAACCAATCGTGATCCCAATCCTCAGCAGCGATCGCGATCGCTAAAGCAGATAAAGGAATACAATCTATAAATTCTCTCGAAGCTGTATCGCCGCAAAAAATTAGATGCTGTCCATCTAATAAATACCATCCCTGTTGAATGCGATCGGGACTAATACCAACAGAAGCCACTGAGACTCGCTCGACGGGATTTTCATTAGCTTGAGATTTTCGCTCCTCAACTATCTCTTTGGGAATTATGGTTATAATTTGCCGATCGGTCGTCTCAATAGAAACTTCCTTTGATTCAGGCTGTTCTAGCTTTTCGATCGCCCCAGACGATTTTAATTTCTCTTCTTTAATAACTTGACTCAGTTTTTTATGAGTAATCGTTTCTCCTTCTTTAGCGCGCTTAAGGAATTCTTCACGAATTTCTTGGGATGTGGACGGTGCGGCTAATAGATAAAGAGCAGAAGTGGCAATATCAATTTGTGCAAGATTTGCACGTTCGTTAAATGCCTCATAAACATTGATAAAGTTATATGCCGTTCGTCTGCTCCAGTCAAACTCAGCCTTAAGCCAAGCCTCAAATTGACCGTGTTTTAGTTGCGATCGCACGTCAGCAAGCTTTTGACCGATTTCCCAAATCGCTTGTGCTGAATACTGTAAGCGTTCTCTAATTTCTCTGGTTCTTTGCTCGACAATATTTCTTTGTTGTCGATCTAGAGCTTCGTAATCAAATCTTATTACTAATTCAGATGGATCGTTATAAATATTCATAATGTATTGACTTACCCAATTTTTCTTATATAACAAACGCGATCGCCTATAGAACTAGAGATGTAGGCTTAAAACCCGCCAGCTAGCTCATAAAAGCATAAAATACGGTACCCTTAGTCAAGATGCTGACGCAACTGAAACTTCACTCGCTTTTTTTAAGTATTTTGACTTAAATAATGGTTACAAGGTTTTAGTAGTTATTAAAAATAGCCCATCGATATAAATTAATTATATTTGTCTATTGTGTTACGCACAACAGACAAAGAAACTACGCAGAATTTGAGTTCGGATCGTTGGCGATCGGTTTCCAGCATCCATTTGACCTAAGATGTGCAAAAACTTTTGGAGATTTGTATGGAGCGATCGCTTTTTAAGATTTTATTGAGAAGATTTTTCATTAATCTTGTGTATAATATTGAAAGTAAATTT
>JALOOL010000126.1 GCA_025454425.1 Hydrococcus sp. Prado102
TGACGATCGCAATATTCGCTTAAAACTTACAAATGGCGATATTATTGATTATTTAAGGTTGATTTTGCGAAACTGCGATCTCATCGATAGTTAAAGAATTTTAGATTAGGGCTACACTACGAACTTTATATTGATATTTTGATTTTACTGCAAAATACTGAGAAGTTTATTACAAAATATTGCCTTTTATTGCATTAATTTAATAAATACTTTTTAAAATCAAACTAAATCAAAATCGCGATCGCATTACTTAAAAATTAATAGTCAAACTGATGAGATTTTCTAATAGTTTATCATTAAAAAACAAAACTAAAAGCGTTTTTTCGCTAGCGATCGCGCTAAACCTCATGACAGCTAATGCTGTTGCTCAAGATATTCCCATTCATGATTCAGACGATATCTTTCATCCAGTTATTGCTAAAAGTGGCATGGTAGCTACTCAAGAAGACTTAGCTACGCAAGCAGGATTAGAAGTATTAAAAGAAGGTGGAAATGCTGTCGATGCTGCCGTTACTGTTGGGTTTACTTTAGCCGTTACCTTACCCCACGCAGGAAATTTGGGGGGAGGTGGTTTTATGTTAATTCATAATAGCCAAGAGAACAAAACGATTGCGATCGATTATCGAGAAAAAGCACCCATTTCAGCAACGCGCGATATGTTTCTCGATGAAAATGGAGAAGTCGAGTCACAAAAATCGAGATTCAGTCATTTAGCGGTTGGGGTTCCTGGTACGGTTGCGGGACTAATTTTGGCTTTAGAAAAGTATGGGACAATTTCATTAGCAAGAGCGTTACAACCCGCGATCGCATTAGCAGAAAATGGCTTTCCTGTCGATGAAGATTTGCGAACTTCCTTAATGTTTGCTAAAAAACAAATGCAGGCTTCACCTGCTAGCCGAGCAATTTTTTATAAACAAAATGGCAGTCTTTATGAAGTAGGAGATCTTCTCGTTCAAAAAGATTTAGCTAAGAGTTTAAGACTTATTGCAAGAGAAGGAAAAGATGCGTTTTATCGCGGAGAAATTGGCGATCGCATTGTCTCTGAAATGAAGGCAAATAATGGCTTAATTACTCAAGAAGATTTAGCTAAATATCAACCAGTAATTCGTCAACCGATTCGAGGCACTTATCGAGGCTATCAAATTTATTCTATGCCGCCTCCGAGTTCTGGCGGCGTTCATTTGATACAAATGCTCAATATTTTAGAAAAATTTCCCATGCGATCGCTAGGTCATAATACAGCTAAATCGATTCATTTGATGGTAGAAACCATGAAATTAGCTTATTGCGATCGCTTTAAATATATGGGCGATACAGATTTTGTAAAAGTTCCAATAGAACGGTTAATTTCTAAAGGTTATGGCGATGAATTGCGTCAAAAGATCGATCCTAACCAAGCTACTCCCAGCGAACAAATCTTACCAGGAATTATCAACCAAACACCAGAAGAAAAACCCGATACAACTCATTATTCTGTCGTCGATAAATCTGGTAATGCTGTTTCTAATACTTATACTTTAAACTTTAGCTACGGGACGGGAATTACTGTTCCAGGAACCGGAATATTATTAAACAATCAAATGGATGATTTTACTGCTAAACCTGGTGTTGCTAATGCCTTTAGATTAGTAGGAGGAGAAGCTAATGCGATCGCACCAGAAAAAAGAATGCTCAGTTCGATGACACCTACAATTATTACTAAAGATGGGAAGCCTTTTTTAGTAACAGGAAGTCCTGGCGGCAGTCGCATTATTACTATTGTGTTACAAATAATAATTAATGTTATCGATCGCGGCATGAATATTGCCGAAGCAACCAATGCCGTGCGAGTACACCATCAATGGTTTCCCGATGAATTACAAGTAGAAAAAGACTTAAACGAAGACACAATTCAATTGCTTAAAACAAAAGGTCATAATGTAGTAATAGGACGTGCAGCGGGAAGTTCTCAAAGCATTATGTCTGTCGATGGAATTTTTTATGGTGCATCCGATCCTCGCAAATCTGGTGCTTTGACGGTTGGTTATTAAGAAAGAGAATACAAAGATATAGCGAGTTTATGGTATTGGTAAACGCTTATTTTACCTTTATCAAAAGGTTGTAAAATTTATAGCATTGCCCACCCTATAATTAGATAAATTTTAGTTTTGATACTCTACTTACTAACTCAAGACTAACTTTTTCTTCTTCTTGGACTTCTTTTTCCCTTTTTTCTTTGATTTATCGCCATTGCTGGTACTGATAACCTCGATCGCATTTTTGGCAGTATCTATTACACTACTTGCCGTTATTTGCGATTCATTTTTTATACCATGCACGGATTTTTCCAACACTTGTTGCGTTGCTTCTTTAAGTGCGTCCACTAAATCGGTAACACTATGTTTCTGTTCGCTGGCTGTCGATTTTACTGAGGCTATTGTATCTTGCAGTTTTGATGTGGTAGCTTGAATGGGTTTATGATGGTCGTCATGACTCTCACGAACAATATCATTTTCATTATCTACTGTATCGTTTTCGGAGTTCTTTGCTAGTAGTCTCTGAACTGCGATCGCGACAATCTCGCCTACTAAGGTACTAACAATTGCCATCCCTGCATTTTTGAGACTAGAACTTAAAATACCCGTTCCTTTACTACTTTTTTTATTTTTTGTATTAGTTTTTTTAGCCACGATTGTAAAATTGAAATCAACTTAAATTTTTGTAAGTATTTAAGCTTAATCGATAGATTCCAATCGCAACATCTGCACTAAGAAGGGCAATTACCTCTTCTAGTCTACGCTACAAGTTATAGTTTAAAAGTTCAAAGTTCCCTTCGGGTTCGGGAGTTGGGACTCGACGGGAACCGCCAAGACTCCCACTCCCTCACAAAGTTCAAAGTTCAAAATGAAGATTTCATAAAGCTCTCTGCCTTCAAAAACTGGTAACTGGTAACTGGTAACTGGTAACTGGTCACTGTTAAAAGCGATCGCCTATTATTAACTTATCAAAGCGTGAATTTTGACGTAAATTATCGAACGATGGGTTAGATTGCGCTAATTCTGTATAAATTTCGGGATAAAGTGCGATCGCGTTTTCTAAGCTATTTAATGCTTCGTCTATATTACCTAACATCGCCTCGCAGCAAGCGAGATCGTACCAAGCATAACCGTCTTTTGGTTCTGCTGCCAAGGCTTTTTGGTAGCATTGAATGGCTTCAGCGTAGCGCTGTAATTGTTGTAAAATGATTCCTTGCTGATACCATGCCCAGTAGTCTTGAGGTTTGCTTTGTACGGCTTTTTGATAGTTAGTTAGAGCTTCTTCTAGCTTACCCCAACTGCGTAGAGTATCGCCCCGACGATACCAAGCCCAATAGTCTTGAGGACGCTTTTCTATGGCTTTATCGTAACAGGCGATCGCGCTTTCATAGTCGCCTATAAATCGATATGCTTCACCTTTGCGATATTGCGCCCAATAATCGTTAGGATATATTTCTAGTGCTTTATCAAAACAAAAAATAGCTTTTTCGTAATCTTTTAATTCTTCTAAACACAGACAGCCGCGATCGTACCAAGACCAATAATTCTTAGGTTGAATCGTTGAGGCATTCTCGTAGCTAGTTGCGGCTTCTTCGTAGCGTCCTAATTCTTCCAAAATTAGACCTCGTTTATACCAAGCCCAATAATCTCTTGGGTGATATTCTATCGCTTTTTCATAGCTAATTAATGCTTCTCGATAATTCTTTTGCAAACGAAGTCCATCTCCCATTTCATACCAAGCTTGGTAGCTATCTGGACGACCTTCTAAAAATCTATAAACTGTAAATAATTGTGGTTTTTTTCGCATTTTTATTTAATATAATTTACACTTTAAGCTAAATTTATCTCAATTTCTTTGCTGTTACCTTGTCTTAGCAAGTAATTTAAAGGCGTAATAGCTTATAATCTTGTATTTTTGATGCTTCCTTCTGAGTTACTAATTTATCGATATAAAGGCGAAACTGTCGTTCCCAAAAGATTGCCAATTAATAATATATCGTTAGATCTTGCTGAGGATTGGATTGCTTGCTTTCAAGATGCGTTAGGAAGTACGCAAGGAGAACTCGATCGCAAACTCCAAGAATTAGAAGGCGACAGTCCAGATTATCGCGTCAAGCGAGGACTCGCCCACCTCCTTAAGAATAGTTTTTCCACTTTTGAAGTTATCAGTCCCATCGAACCCCAACAACTGCGACAACGAGTATTTACCCATGCGGCGACTACTGCTACCGTACCCGAAAATCGCGATCGCATTTTAGAAACGCTAACTAGCCATCTTAGCAAAGAACTCAATCGAGAAATCCTACCCCATGAGATAGAAAAAGGACTGTATGCAGATTTACAAGAAAATCGTATTTTTACACAATTCGATGCGCCAGTCCCAGAAGCATTAGTTCACCTCTACAATCTCTCGCAAGTCCAAGGGATTTTTTATAGGGCCAGTCATATCGTTATTAACGCACATCGCAACGATCCTGGAGAGTATAAACTACTCTTTCGCTACTTAAAACTTTTTCAGTTGATGGCATATATTGAAGGCGATGCCGATACTGGATTTACCATTACTATCGACGGGCCGACGAGTTTATTTAAAGCTAGCACGCGCTACGGATTGGCGCTAGCTAAAATGATACCTGCTTTACTTCATGTGAGTAAGTGGAGTTTGAAGGCAAAATTACAAAATCGCGATTTTTATACGGGTAACGTTAAGACGGGATCTTTCGATTTAGACGATCGATGCGCTTTAGTATCTCATTATCCCCCAGGAAAGACTTATGACAGTATGTTAGAAGCTTCTTTTGCTAAAAGTTGGTCGAAGTTGAAAACCGAATGGCGTTTAGAGAGAGAAGTCGATTTAGTTCCCCTTCCAGGAAGTGTCATGATTCCCGATTTTCGATTAGTCCATCCCGACGGACGCGATTTTTTATTAGAAATTGTCGGATATTGGCGACCGGAATACTTGCAAAAGAAATTTTATCAAGTGCGTCGCGCCGATGCTGATAATCTTATTTTGGCTGTTTCCGAGAGGCTGAATCTAGAAAAAGCGGGAATTAAATTTACCGATTTACCTACAAAGATTATTTGGTTTAAGGATAAATTATCGCCGCAAGCAGTATTAAAAGTTTTAGAGTAGAGACGCGATATATCGCGTCTAGTAGTTAAGGAGTTCAAAGTAGAGACTTTAAAGAAATTCTTGAATACGGCTTGCGATCGCAGTTAGCTTATACAATCGATCGCTTAGGATGGTCTATTACCGTATCTTAATAAAAATTATAAAACGAGACTTACCGGACATAGTTTAGGAGAAGCGATCGCCAATCGGTCATGTCTTTTAACTGATTACTGGTAACTGATTTAAGTACGGAGATCCGAATTGTTCTTGGAGTGCGAATCGGGTCGCGATCGGGCAATATTGGTAATTAAGATAAGATACATCCAAACCCTACAAGAAAGCGCTATGACTGTACTAGAGAAAGGCAATATTACGATTCATACCGAGAATATCTTTCCCATCATCAAGAAATCGCTCTACACCGACCACGAAATTTTCTTGAGAGAGTTGATTTCTAACTCGGTAGATGCCATCTCCAAACTAAAAATGGCATCTTTTGCGGGAGAAGTAAAAGGCGAAGTTAGCGAACCCGAAATTGTTATTTCTATTAATAACGATAATAAAACCTTATCGATTTCTGATAATGGAATCGGCATGACTGCTGAGGAAATCAAGAAATATATCAATCAGGTTGCCTTTTCTAGCGCCGAAGAATTTGTTAAAAAGTATCAAAAATCTGCCAACGATCTTATCGGTCATTTTGGATTGGGTTTCTATTCTGCTTTCATGGTGGCTAAAAAAGTAGAAATCGATACCCTTTCTTATCAAGAAGGCGCTCAAGCCGTACACTGGTCTTGTGATGGTTCTCCTGAATTTGAACTAAGCGAATCTTCAAGAACTCAAATCGGAACTACGATCGTCCTGACGCTACTCGATGACGAACAAGAATATCTACAACCTGCCCGCATCAAACAGTTAATCAAAGGCTATTCTGATTTTATCTCGGTTCCCATCAAGTTTGAGGGCGAGATGGTTAACAAACAACGGGCATTGTGGAAAGAATCGCCAAAAAACCTTACTAAAGACGATTATTTAGAATTTTATCGCTATCTATATCCGTTTCAAGAAGATCCCCTACTCTGGGTACACCTTAACACCGATTATCCTTTCTTACTCAATGGCATCCTTTATTTCCCCAAACTTCGTCCCGATGTCGATGTTTCCAAAGGACATATCAAACTATTTTGCAATCAGGTATTCGTTAACGAACATTGCGAAGAAATTATTCCTCAATTTCTCATGCCTTTGCGGGGAGTGATTGACAGTCCCGATATTCCCCTTAACGTTTCTCGAAGCGCCTTGACGAGCGATCGCACCGTTCGTCGTATTGCTGATTTTATCGCGAAAAAGATCGCCGATCGCCTAAAAGCGCTTTATCTAGAAAATGTAGAAGAATACATTCGTTGCTGGACGGATGTCGGTACGTTTATCAAATTCGGTTCTCTGCGAGACGAAAAGTTCAAAAAGCAAGTCGAAGACATCCTCATCTATCGCACCACCTACAAAGCTGCTGCAACCGAACAAGATACGCCTCAAGTAGAAGTACAAGCAGAAGGGGACGCATGGCAAGAAGTTTCTTCAGATAAGTCGCCATCAACTTACGAACAGTTAGGATACACGACGCTGAATGCTTATTTAGAACGCAACAAGGCGAGTCACGAAAACCGAGTCTTTTACTGTACCGATTCGGCGAGTCAATCGACTTATGTAGAACTCTACAAAAAACAAGGTTTAGAAGTCTTGTTTATGGACTCGTTTATCGATACCAATTACTTTATCCCCTTCCTAGAGCAACAACACGCTAACGTTAAATTTACGCGCGTCGATGCGGAACTCGATAATACTTTACTCGATCGCGATAAAGAAAAGGAAATTGTCGATCCTAATACTAATAAAACCCGCAGCGAACAGATTAAAGAACTATTCGAGAAGGCGCTGAACAACTCCAAAATCAATATTCGTACCGAATCTCTAAAATCCGATAATCCCCAAAGTACCCCGCCAGCAATGGTATTGCTTCCCGAAGCGATGCGGCGACTGCGAGATATGACAGCTTTGCTGCAACAGCAAGAACAAGCCTTCCCAGAAGAACACGTTCTGCTAGTCAATACTTCCCATCCTCTCATCCAAAAGATAGCGCAACTCGCTCAAGGAAGTATCGTACAGGGTGCGGGAGAATCCCCGTCTGGCGAATTGGCGAAGATGTTGTGCAATCATGTTTACGATCTTGCATTGATGGCACAGAAAGGGTTTGATGCGGAAGGGACGACAGCTTTCCTCGAACGATCTAATCAAGTGCTGACTAAGCTGACGGAGAAGATCTAGTTAGTTTCTCTTTAATCTTGCTCCCTATGGGGAGTGGGGAGACGGGAAGACAAGGAAGACAAGGAGGACAAGGAAGACAAGGAAGACAAGGAGGACAAGGAAGAAAAATAAATAAAAGTCCCTTTACCCATTCCCCTTTACCCTTTACCCATTCCCCATTCCCCTATCACAATTCACCTTTCACCACCATCCGCAAACTACCAGGTGCAGCAACGGTTAAACCGCGTCGAACGGGTTTAAGGGGGCGATTGTCTGTCAATGCCAAGTCAAAACGAGATAGAATCGTTGCCAATACTAGCTTCATTTCCATCATCGCTAATGCCATGCCGATACAGCGGCGATTGCTTCCGCCAAAGGGGAAATATTCGTAAGGTGAAAATTGTCGCTCTAAAAAGCGTTCTGGCTTAAATTGCTTGGGTTCGGGGTATAAATCTTCGCGATGGTGGGTTAGATAGATGCAGGGAGCCAATACCGTACCTGTTTCAAAATGGTATCCCATTAACGTTAGCGGTTGTTTGAGGACTCGCGGAACGACAAATACTGCAATGGGAAAAATGCGCAGGGTTTCTTGACAAACGGCGGTTAGATAAGGCAGCCTGGCGATCGCGTTAAGATCGGTTTTATCTGGTAGATTGGCGAGTTCAAATAGCAATTTTTCTCGGACTTGGGGAAGAGAATGAATCCAATACAATGCCCAAGATAGCGCCGAAGCTGTCGTTTCGTGTCCGGCGACCAAAAGCGTCATTAACTCATCGCGCAATTCTTGGTCTGTCATCGGTTGACCGTTTTCGTCGCGAGCAGACATGAGTAAGGTTAGAATATCATCTCCGTCGAGGCGATTTTGTGCGCGGCGATCGCGAATTTCTTCATATAATAAGCGATCGACTTCTGCTTTTTGTCTCAAAAAGCGTCCCCACGGACTCCACGCGCCCCAATCTTTTTGCAGTACGGGAAAGAAAAGCATAATAGCACTTGCGGGAGAACCAATCGATTCCATCATCGAACTCAGCAGTTGTCGCAGTTGTTTTAGACGTTCTCCTTCTTGCAAACCAAATACCGCTTTTAAGATAACGCTTAGGGTAATCTCCTGCATGAAGGAACGGACTTTGAAGGGTTTGCCAACTTGCCAAGTAGCGGTGACTTGTTGGGTAATTTCGCAGATAATCTTATTGTAAGTTCGGATGCGATCGCCGTGAAACGGTGGCATTAGCAATCGTCTCTCCCGTTGATGTCTCGCGCCATCGAGTGCTAAAAGCGAATTTGCGCCTAGAAAGAAATGTAAAAATCCTCCCCGCACGGCGGTATCAAATTGATAGGCATCAACTGTAAAAATTTCCTGAATTGCTTGAGGATTGCTGACGTAAACAAAAGGGTTTTCTTCGCTACCGACGCTAAAGAAATCTCCGTAGCGTTTTCCATAATCATCCAAATAATCGATAGGACGAAAAATTAGCTTGACCATCCGCAGAAATCGAGGCATTTGAGGACGTGGAGGAAGTTTAGTCGAGATTTCTGGCGTTGCTTGAGGCTTTGCTTCTACCATAGTTCTTTCTGGGTCGGTTCTGCTGTTTAGACTTTACTTTTTGAATAAAGGGTCAACATAATTCGTAATTATTTGGTGAGCTTTAATTACACGAGATTTGTGGGGTTTTATAGTCGTCAAAATAAATTTTCGATAATTTAAGACTTTTTCTGCATATTATCGCGATCGCCTCCCCAACATTTTAATAGACGGTAAGCTTACTAAAAATGCCTAAAAGATATGTTATATACTGTCGATCTACTTAACGATCGGTACACCTCTAGAGGAACTTGGCAAACCAAGCAACGATATCAATGCAAGATCCCGAACAAATGATCGATAGATTTTCTAGACGCATTTATCTAAAAGATCGAGTCGGAAGCGCTTACATTGCTCCCGTTCGAGAATCCAACCGGATTTTGAGAAGTATCATGGAATATCTCGTCGAAACCTATCCAAATGACAGTCCTGAAGATTGGGCGCGTTCTTTTCTAAAATCTTTTTTGGGAGCGCATAAAATTTATCGTCTTTTGGTAGAAAGTGAATCTTATGAATTTTTGATTAATCTTTATCTTGTTTATTTAAAAATTTGTCAGGAATTCTTTTTTAACTATCTACAAACTGTTTGTTGGCACGCTGCTATCAAAACTAATCATATGTTTAGATCGTCTAATAATATCGATCTACATTATTCTATTGAAGACTGCTTTACGATCGCTTGTATTTCCATCTATCAACCTACCAAACTTTTTAAAAGTTTCGATTTTCAATCTGGTTCTTCTCTTGAAGGCTATGCTTTTAATACGCTCAAACGAGTTATCAAAAATCAAATAGCCAAAGAATTAAAATCAAAATCAATCAAACTCTCTGACAATGGCTTATTACGCAATCTAGATAAAAAGGAACTAGAAAAAATTTTAAAAGCCAATCAATATTCTCGACATGAAATAGAATTATATGGTTTAGTATTGCAATCATTCAAAGAATTGTTTGAAGAACTCTATCCCGCGACGAGTAGCGATGGAACTCGAACCAAAAAGCCTCAAACAACTCCACTTGACGATCGCCAACTCGCTCAAATCGCTAAACGATACAATCAACAAATCAAACGATTGGCAATTCAAAGTAAATTGGCTAACGCTCAAGATATAAAACAAATGCTAGCAGTGTGCGTTCAAGCTGTTAGAAATAAATCCAATTTAAAATCGATCTCTATGGAAGAACCAGGAACTGGAGAAATTGTAGACTTTACTTCCAATCCCTTAGAGTCTGTCGTCAAGCAAGAAACAGATAATGAATTAATGGAATTTAGAAAGATTATCCTACAGGAATTAGAAGCTTTAGATAATCTTGCCAAACAATCCCTACTTCTTTGGTTGGGATTGGGGATTAATCAAGAAGATTTTTTGGGTATTCTAAATTTAAACAAACAATATCAGGTTGCTCGCAAATTTCAAGGCTATCAAAAAATAATTTTAAAAAATTTATCGCAGTTTACTTTTAAAACTTATAAGCAAACAAATTTAAGCGAGAAAGATATCAATCAAATTATTAATAATAATTTAAATCAACTCAAAGAATATTTAAAGTCTTATAGCCGTGGCTTTTTTGAAGAAATTTTATGGGAAATTATCACTAAAGAAATCGATCGCCAAGAAAAATCTATTCTAAAACATCATTTTGAGGAGTTAAAAACAATGCCTAAAGAAAACCCCAAAACCGAGCGAGCGGATAACGAAAAAGTCAAGCAAAAAGTCAAAGTTCAATTTGCTGAAAAGATCGAACAAAAATTACAGATTTCATTATCTACCTTTAAATCTTCTAACGAAAGTATTGAAAATTTTATAAAAATATGCTTTCAAGAAAATACAGCCATATTATATTAACTAAAAGGAGATAATTTCATGATGGCTACTATTGACGATTTAGCATTTATTTATCCAGAGCAATTATTGATAGAATTTAAGGACGAAGATCGAGATAAAGCTTGGCAACAAACTCAAAATCAAGATTATTCTAATGCTTCAGCCCGTTGGAATGCCTATCTCAATCGTCTTTGTTTGAATTTATTTTTGTCTTATCTAGAAACCGAATTAGACAGACAAGAAACCCCTGCCATTTTACCTTCTTTAGAATCTCTTCCTAGTATTTGGGAATCGGTCAACGGAGGAGCAATTCAATTAGGACAAACGCGACTTATTTTAATTCCTAGCGAACAAAGTTATTCAAGCGAATTTCGCGTCCCGCGAGAATGGTTAGACATTCCTCATTGGGCAGGTAATTACTATCTAGCAGTTGAGGTTAATTTAGAAGAAAGTTATCTACAAATATGGGGGTATACTACTTACGAACAATTGCGCGGAGGAACTTGCGATCGCGCTGACGAAACTTATTCAATAGATACAGAAGATTTAATCGAAGATTTAAGCGTCATGTGGGTGGCGCGAGAACTGCATCCGAGTCAACAACCTCAAGTTAAATCTTTACCTTCTCTAACAGCGATTGAAGCGACACGTTTAATCGAACAATTACAACAAAGTACTCCTTATTCTCCTAGATTAGAAATCTCTTATACCCAATGGGCAGCTTTATTAGCCAACGATCTTTTTAGACAAAAATTGTACCAAAAACGCTTACAAACTTCTGAAATATCTCGCCAAACTGCGATTAATCCCGTGCAATGGTTACAGTCATCTTTTGAAGCGGGTTGGCAGTCACTAGAAACTTTTCTTAATAATAATTCCGACAATTTAGCTTATGGTTTCCGACAAGGACAAAGACTTAAAGAAGTCAGACAAGTCGCAGTAGAAGGAGTTAAATTAATTGATTTGGGCGTACAATTAGGCAATAGATCGGTTGCTTTACTCGTTGGTTTAACGCAAGAAGCAGACGAAAAAGTTGGGATTCGGGTGCAACTTTATCCAGCAGGCGGACAAACTTATCTTCCCCACAAAATTCAACTAGCATTACTATCGACTTCGGGAAATCTTCTTCAAGAATCACAAGCGCGAATTCAAGATAATATGATTCAATTGAAACGTTTTACTTGTCCAATTGGAACTAACTTTAAAATTCAAGTAGATTTAGATGAATTTAGTATTACAGAAGATTTCCAGATACAGTAGTTTGGGAGTTCAAAGTTCAAAGTACGTCTTTCAGACGGGCTACGCCAACAAAGTTCAAAGTTTAGGAGTTCAGTAGGAAATTTACTCTTGCCGCGCAAGAGACAGTTCGTAGCTTGCTTCTCCCTTTTGAGTGCATCGCAGATTTCTAAGTTTCATTAACTGATAACTGTTAAAACCGATCGCCTTAATAATTACTACAAGCGATCGCATTAAAATTCCAGAAAATTTTTTATGAGTAAACTAGTTATATTAAATCTGGGAAGAGGCAACTTACAGGAGGGATTTCCTTTTGTTACCGCTCAACTACAATCAGTAGATAATGCTCAATCCAGACAATATACAGGAAGCTTACCATCCAATTCCGAACTAATCGATTGTTATCGTCGCTGGAAATTACTATATGAGTTACTTTATCAAGCGCGATCGCTAAATGTTCGCGGCGAAAAAAACTTAATTAGTATCGATGAAACCGATGTAACTCACGTTTCCGATGCAGATTTTGAAGACCTCTGCAAAGAATTACAAAATCGCATCGATCGCTGGTTAGATGTAGAAGAATTTAGAGACATTTATCTCCAACTTCAAAAACAATTAGAACCAAGTCAAGCCATTCGTTTTATCATTCAAACAGAAGACGATCGCCTCAGAAAAATTCCTTGGCATACCTGGCGTTTTTTCCGAGATTATCGATTAGCAGAAGTTTCGTTTAGCCCCCTAAATTTCGATTCGGCAACAACGATTAGAAAAACCGCCCAAAAAGTCAGAATTTTAGCAATTTTAGGCGATTCTACGGGGATAGACCTCGAAAAAGAGCGATATTTATTAGAAAACTTACCCGATGCAACAACCATTTTTTTACCCGAACCCGATCGCCAAGAAGTATCCGAACAATTGTGGCACAAACAAGGATGGGATATTTTATTTTTTGCCGGACATAGCTTAACCCACGAAAGCGGCGATAGCGGGCAAATTTTTATTAATACTCAAGAAAGTATCTCGATTCCGCAACTAAGAAATGCACTAACAGAAGCGATCGAACGAGGATTACAACTGGCAATTTTTAACTCGTGCGATGGGTTGGGATTGGCGCGACAATTAGCAGATTTAAATATTCCTCAAATTATTGTCATGCGCGAACCCGTTAGCGATCGCGTAGCACAAGCATTTTTAAAATACTTCTTAATCGAATTCGCCGACGATCGACCCTTTGATGTTGCCGTACGCAGGGCGCGAGAACAGTTGCAAGGCATGGAAGGGCAATTTCCAGGGGCGAGTTGGTTGCCCGTTATTTTCCAAAATCCCGCCCATACTCCGCCCACCTGGAAGGAATTGTGCCAAAAACAAGCACCCAAAACAAAAGCTAAAAGTTCTTGGCAAGCAGTTATTTTAGCAAGTTTAGTTTGTACTCTAGCAGTTATGGGAGGACGGGCGCTGGGTTTGTATCAAGAATGGGAACTTAAAAGCTTCGATCGCCTCGCGCAACTCAAAACCGCTATCAAATCGAATTCCGAAGGACGAGACGAACGTTTATTAATCGTCGAAGTCACCCAAGCAGATACAAACGCCTTGGGGGGCGAATATCCGATCCGCGATCGCACTTTAGTACGCCTCCTACAACAACTCAACCGCCACAAACCTATAGGAATCGGCATCGATATCATTCGCGATCGCCCCGTAGGAGAAGGATGGCAAGCGTTAGTACAATATATCAAGCAAAATAAACATATCGTTCCTCCTTGTTCTCATCCGAGTAATAACGATCCTGGTATCGCCTCGCCAACGGGAAACTCATCAGCACAAACGGGTTTTATCGATGTTGTCAAAGACCCCGATGGCATTGTGCGCCGCCATTTATTAGCTGTCGATCCGCCAGATCGTTCTCTGTGTCCGGCATTCTACGCCCTCAATACCAAACTTGCCTATCTCTATCTCGAAGCGAAAGGATATTCTCTCAACTTTCCCAATATGAATAGTTGGGAATTTTCTGGTCTTAACCTCAAACCCCATCGCTTTAACGTTTTAAATGCTTTTAATGGATTTTATCAACAACCCGAACAGACCCAGGGACATCAAATCTTACTCAATTATCGCTCATATACTTCTATCGACGACATTGCCAGACGTGTCACCGCAACAGAGGTTTTACAAGGAAAAGTCGATCCTCAATTAATTCGCGATCGCATTATTCTCATTGGCGTAACCGATCCCACCCTTGCCAAAGATGAGATTGCAACGCCTTACGATCGAGAAATTCGCGGTTTGATCTTACAAGCGCAAATGGTTTCTCAGTTACTCAGTGCAGTTGAAGATGGGCGATCGTTGTTAAGATTCTTTCCTATATGGGCAGATGCCATTTGGATTTTTATATATGCGTTTATCGCGATCGCTATTTTGTGGCGCGTTCCCTCTTTGATTGGTTTGGGGATAGTAGGCGGTTTAATTATTAGCGTCTACGGAATTAGTTTTATAATTTTGCTACAAACAAGCGCGATCGTTCCTTTGATTCCTTCGGTTCTCGCTTTAGTTATTCCTGGCATCGGCGCGACTATTTATATTCTTTGGCAAAGCGATCGTAAAAGTTCGGTCTATACTCAAAAAGAATTATAAGTTTACTAATATGATGCTTAATATCTTAAATCTGTCTAGATTCAAGCAAGTATGGAGCATCTTATTTCCCTGTTTGGATTGATTGTTTTTGTAGGTATAGCCTATCTCTTTTCAATCGATCGAACTGCTATTCGTTGGTCAACCGTACTCTGGGGAATTGGGCTTCAGCTAATTTTAGCGCTGTTTATCCTAAAAACACCCGTTGGCTTGGCGGTTTTTGAATGGTTAGGCAATCTCGTTCAACAATTTCTCAATTTTTCTGATGTAGGTGCAAAATTCGTCTTTGGCGATAATTTTACCGAACATTTCATCGTTTTTAAGGTATTGCCAACGATTATCTTCTTCTCATCTTTTATCACAATTCTCTACTACTATGGTATTCTACCGCGAGTC
>JALOOL010000127.1 GCA_025454425.1 Hydrococcus sp. Prado102
GAGCGTTTTTACTTCATTATCATCAGTACCAAAATTAGTTAGTGAGACATTTATTTTAATCTATTTTCAGTTATGAACTGAGTTTCAAATAAAGTTGTAATATTGAGGACAAATATCTTTAAGCAAGTAGATAAGAGTTTAAGATTCTCAATACTACTTCCTAACCAAGACATTTCCCCCCAAAATGAATTAGAATATAACTTGGGCCTCTATTACGATCTTCTAAAATGTTATATAACTCTTCTTCTAAAGCTTTTCTTCCTCGTTGAATAATAGTATCTCGATTGTTATATATCTTTCTTAAATAATCTCCATGAACGCGCTCGTCGGGACTGAGTTCGTTAAAATGATCGGCACGATAATCGTCAACTTTTGGTTTGAGATATTCGTTGACAATTCTTAAAATCTTGCCTTTTTCGGAACCAATCATATTGATTCCTTGTTGGGTACATTCCAGCCAATTTTCGTTAGTAATTTCGTTGCGAATACTATTTACCCATTCTGAAATTACAGCAATTAATGCGCGATCGCGATCGGCTCCCAAATCGGCTAACATTTCTACTTCCGAAAGATGCATTCGTTTGAGAAGATCGCCCTTGACTAATTCCATCATTTGTGCAGGTAAAATCGCCGCATCGTTGAGCCACCAACTGACGAAATCTTGCGATAATCGATAGGATAACGAGTAACGAATTTGAGCGAGAGGAATTTCAATTGCAGACAGTCCAAAACTCATAAATTGTTTAGGATAGCCCCTTCCTCCTGGATCTGCTTGTGCCCAAGCGCCTTTAATATTATCTCTAATCGATCGCTTGTGAGGAGCAAAATCTGAAGTGAGATCCAAAAAGATATTTTGGGCAATAATTTCGCGAATTCTATCTAATTTAAAATCGCTTTCTCCGTTTTTTGTCCCTACTAAATAAGTAAAATCGAAAGGCGGTAATTTGCTGCGTACTTCATCGACTAACCCGCTACTAAATTGATTGCCATATTCAGTTCGATAATCGGAAAAATAATTCAATTCCATCAACGCCGCATAGCCATTTGCCAAAACGCGATCGCCGACGCTAATTCCAGCAAACGCCTCTGGCATAGGAACAATAGCAGTCGTTAAAGGGCTTCCTTCTCCTCTGAGCCAATTGCGGATACAATAGCCCATATCGATTAACATCCCGCTTCCCGTGCCTCCAGAAAGAGAACCCGTCACAAAAACATTAATTGCATTAGAACTAACTTTAATTCCATAGCGATCGGACATAAAATTATCTTGTCCTTTAACTCGCTTAACCGCCTCAAGAAATTTCTTTTGAATATCGTGATAGTTACAGAAAAAAGCAAAGCGTCCGCAAGCGCGAATTTGTCCCGCACCTGCTTCTAGCGAAGTAATATTTCTCTCCAATTCGTTAGGAAACCACCGATTAATCCAGGGATATTTCTCCATGTCAGATACCATCTCCCTGACTTGCTTCCCTCCCACTCTCGCCCAATGTTTTTCGTAATCTTTAAACGGCGTTCCCCCAGCTTCTGGATTAGTAATCTTATAATCTTTATCGGTATCGACGACTAAAAAACTAAGAATGGGAAAATTCCTGAGACTGCCATAAGTTTCTTCTACTAACCTTCTCACTCTTGCCAACACTTCCGCACCCGTTCCCCCAATTCCAACGATAACCGTAGGAACCATGCTTTTTTCTTCGACTTGTGGTGGCATAGATAGTCTCCTTAGTAATTAGCGTCTTAGTTACCCACGGTAACGCGCAAACAGATGCGATCGCACGAATTGCACTAAATCAAATCTTTTAATATTTTAAATTCGATTTAGGGGCGATTAGTTAAAAGAATATAATGCAAGTAAAATTTTGAGCAACACTTAAATTATGCTCTGTTGGCTATTTTTATCTGGTGCGACAGTTTATCGATTGGCAAAATTTATTAAAGAAATTAGAACAAGGAAAAGGTCTGCATAATAATAATTTTTGAGAGCCAAGAAATAATAAAAAGTACCATTTTAAATTTTTTAATAACTAAAATATCAAACAATTGCACGGCTAAATCGGGCATTTTTTCTCATGTTCGCTTAATTAAGCGTATTTTTTAAAGATTGTGTGAAGTTGCTTTTGATGTTTTGTAGAACACTTTTTTCTTCAAAAAATTTCTTGTATGGTTTGTAGATGTGCTTGTATTTCAATTGAAAGAATATGTACGACAAAAAAGCTAACTCAATTCGTTCGGTTTTCTGGGCTGCCTCTTGTGGCTTGTCAGTAGTGGGTTTTTCAACCATCGCTACTGCTGCCACTATCGTTGACACCGAACTTTCTTTGCTAGTTGACCTCTCTAGCAGCGTCGATTCGAGCGAATATTCACTACAAGTCGATGGCTATGTTAATGCTTTTAGAAATATCGACTTCACCAACACCAATTTTGCGGCGAACTTTGTTGTCTGGTCGAGTTCAGACTCACAACAAGAGGTAATACCTTGGACGCAGATTACTGATAATGCTAGTGCTAATGCTTTTGCAGATGCGATCGCAGCAGCTTTATTACCAGAATTCCCCCAGCGACCCTTTTTTGGCTCAACTGCTCCTGGATCTGCCATCAACTTTGCAACACCGCTTTTTGGAACGGAAACTGGTGGTGCTGATAATGGATTTACATCAACTCGGCAAATTATCGATATCTCTGGCGATGGACAGGAAAATACTGGTGACACTACCCCAGCAGCGCGAGATGCTGCTCTTGCCGCAGGTGTTGATACGATTAATGCTTTGCCTATTCTCACCGATGACCCCGATCTAGATGAGTGGTATCGCGATAACGTTATCGGCGGAACCGATCCCCTCCTCTTTGTAGCAAACGACTTTCCCGATTTTGCCACGGCGATAGAACAGAAAATCGAACAAGAAGTTGTTACCCCTACTCCTCCCACTCCTACTCCTCCTACCCCTCCTACTCCTACCCCTCCCACTCCTACCCCTCCTACTCCTACTCCCCCTACTCCCACTCCTCCCGATAACGTTCAAATTCCAGAACCAACCACTCTATTTGGTTTGTTTGGATTGAGTGTTTTTGGTTTTTGTTCTCGATTAAGTTCTCGATTAAAAGGCAAACAGCGCTAAGGATTCTGTTTGTAAGGTTTTAAAACAAATTGTTGAAATCTGTTGTGGTTCTCTTTATAAAATATTGGTTCAAGTTGTTGAAATCTGTTGCGGTTCTCTTTCAAAAGTTGGTTTAAATTGTTGAAATCTGTTACGGTTCTCTTTTAAACAAAGACTTCTCTCTAAGCTTTGGTGAGTAATTAACATCGAGAAATAAACGGCAAACCCAAATTAAGTAACTGATAAATTCCCCAGAGAATTCCTGGTGTAGCTGCCGTCCAAAATAGTGCGTTCCCTAACGCTAACCTACCCGAAAAATTAATTGGCATTTTGAACAAACCTTGAAAAATCCAGCGATCTAAAGGCATTGTCAGCATCCACATCAAAGCGATCCAAGCTAACCCCAGCCATAAAATAATCCATTTCCAGTTACTATTAAAACGAGCAAAGAAACGCTCGGCAAATAATTCATTTAAATCGTTAACATTGCCCGATAAATACTTACCACCCGTAGCGAAAGTAGCAGCGCGTATGGCGATCGCCTCAGCACCGATAACGACGGCATTAATTTTAACGAGATTAGTTCTCGCTTCGGCAATGACTAACGGATTAACCGTTGCTTCTCCATCGGTAACTAATAGTAATTCTCGACAGCGATCGCGAACGTTCGCTAATGCTTGAGTTCCTTCTTGAATCGCTAAATCGAGATTCGTTCCTCCTCCTAACACCTCTGCCAGCGTTGGTTGCAACGTCTGGGTTAACTCGCTAACGGTTTGTTCGTTATTATCTTGAAAAGATTGAGTTAAAGGTCTTACTCCACTTGCAAAACCAAAGATTTGTATTTGGTTGGGTTGCGATAGAATCGCCGTGGTATTTTTTTCTAAATAAGCTTTAACTGCTTGGACTTCTCGATCCATTACCGTCCCAGGCGCGTTAAATTCCTGTCCGTCGTAAGTACTAGGACTTAAATCGAGTGCGATCGCCACAGCAACTGGCGGTCTTCCTACTCCCAACAATGCAAACAGCAGTGCAATAACTAAAAAAGCACCCAGTAATAAGGCAGGAATTTGAAATAGGGGATATAACCAAAGTGGACGGCGATAGCGACTCACGAATAATTAGAAGCTTTTATAAAATTAAACTGCACTTCTAATCTAGTTTAAATTTTCAGCCTTCAGATAGATAACGAATCTTATATTTCTTTGTTTACCCCCTCAGAAGCAATTGACGCTACTGATGATTTCGCTTCGCTAGGGTGAGTAAGGCGTAAACGGTTGATAAATAAACAAAGGCTAGGAGTAGAGTGATAGCAGGCATCTTTCCGAAAGAATAATTAATGAATAAATGGCGCGAAATCGCGATTTAGAAAGTCAAGAAAGCGGTTGACTAAAAGCTTTTTATGTCAAGTTGTTAAAATAAAACTTGACATAAAGACGTAGCAGTTGCAAAAAATCCTCACAACCAGTAAGTAAGAGACAAAAATTTTGCCTTACTTTTTTTTGCAGCTTTGTTTTGCCTTTAAGTAATCCCTTAGTTGCGCTCAAAAATGTCATTTCGAGCCACCGTCAAGAATTCAAGATTCTGAGCGATCGCGCAAGATGACAAATAAGATTGTTGAGGACAACAAGAGTGCCAGCAAGTACAAAATCTTAAGTACTGGCTTCATTTGGGCTAATAAGTACCTAGAAAACTAACGACAGATTCGGACAACAGAGATTGTCTTTGCTTATCTATCACCATCTAATCATAAAACAACATTTCCTTGTCTGGGGCGCTTAGCTTAAAATAAATACAAGGATATGTAAACTTTCGTAACTATCTCGCCAAAACTGGCTAACAAATGACCTCAACAACATCTCTATTTGCTCCCGTAGATAACGATCTGCGTCTTTTAACAGAAAATCTTAAAAAACTTGTGGGTGCCCGCCATCGGCTTCTAGAAGCGGCAGCCGAACATTTATTTGAAGCAGGTGGAAAGCGAATTCGACCAGCCATTGTCCTGCTGGTTTCGCGAGCGACTATGCTAGATCGAGAGATTACCCAACGACACAGAAGGCTGGCAGAAATCACCGAAATGATTCATACTGCTAGTCTGGTACATGACGATGTAATCGACGAAGCCGAACTTCGCCGTAACGTTCCAACCGTTCATAGTATATTTGGCAACCAAGTTGCGGTACTAGCTGGAGACTTTTTATTCGCTCAAGCTTCTTGGTATCTAGCAAATTTAGACAATCTCGAAGTCGTCAAACTCTTATCGGAAGTTATTCGAGACTATGCCGAAGGAGAAATTCAACAGGCGATGAATCAGTTTAATACTAATTTATCGATTGACGCTTATTTAGAAAAAAGTTATTACAAAACGGCTTCATTAATCGCTAACAGTTCCAAAGCTGCTGCATTGCTAAGCGACGTTTCGCCAGAAGTCGCAGAGCAATTATATATGTACGGTCGCGACTTGGGATTAGCGTTTCAAATTTTCGATGACATCCTAGATTTTACTACTGAGACTGAAATTTTAGGAAAACCAGCGGGTTCGGATCTCATTAGCGGCAATATCACCGCACCAGCGTTGTATGCAATGGAGGAAAAACCCTATTTAGAAGTTTTAATCGAACGGGAATTCTCTCAAGAAGGAGATATCGAACAAGCTCTTTCGCTAGTTAGAGAAAGCAATGGCATCGAGCGATCGCGCGAATTAGCCATCGAGCGTGCTAAGCTAGCCGTTCAACATCTTAATTGTCTCAAACCCTCTCAATCTTTTGACTCTTTAGCCGAACTTACCGATTATGCCGTGAGTCGTTTGTATTGAAGTATAGTTTGTTACTTCTTATTTGTCTGCCAAGGGCGATCGCTTTTGGCTGTTATTTTTTGCCTACATTTTCTGTATGAGGTCTAATAATTAGCTTTTTAGCTGCCTGTAGAGAACAATAATTTTTTCTGTTGGTATTGGGATTTGACAGATCGATTTAACTTGCGCCAACAGTTCTTTAAAATTAAATGGCTTGCTAACATAGCCTCTAATTCCAAAGGGATAGGGTGCTTTCAATGCCTTATCTTCTTCTGTCATCAGGAGTACAGCTACATTTGGTCGATTGTATCGAATCCATCGAGCAACCTGCTCGCCATCTAGTTCTGGTAAGACCTCATCTAATAATACTAGGTCGGGTGGATTTGCCTCGATTTTAGCAATAGCAGTATAACCACACGTAGCAATTTTTACTTCATAACCTTCTAACATCAATATCGTTGCCAAGAACTGCGAGTTATACAAAGAAGCATCCACAACCAAAATTTGCTTGATCTTCTCGTCTCTCGTACAAGCTTGCCGCTCCATTAATTCAGTCATGATTTTTTTGATACAAAAATCTTACACATCTCTATTCTCCAACGTGTAGGCATTATTTTCCTCACACTAGAGTTAAGATCTTGGGTATAACTTAGGATACGTATCCTCTTATACAATCGTTTCTTAGTGCGATCGCCTTTACCTATTTCACTTTGCTAAGTTAAAAGCTTCATGGACTGCTTTTAAAGCTTTAACGCCATCTTCTTCGGTTACTACACAACTCACTTTAATTTCAGAAGTCGCAATCATTTTAATATTAATTTGCTCTTTTGCCAAAGCTTCAAAAAATCGAGCGGCAACGCCTGGTTGTCCGACCATGCCAGAACCGACAATGCTAACTTTAGCGACATCGGTATCTACCTTGACTTCGCCGCAACCCGTCTGGAGTGCTAGCGCTTCTAAAACCGTTCTTGCCATTTCTGCATCGACTTGTGCGACTGTAAAAGCTATATCGCGGGTGGGATTGTCGTTGACGATGCGACAGCGTTGGGATTGAATAATTGTATCTACACTAATATTTTTCTCGGCTAATATTCCGAAGATTTGGGCGGCTAAGCCGGGACGGTCGGGTACGTGGCGAATGGCAATTTGTGCTTGGTTGATATCCAAAGCAACGCCTCGCACGGGTGGGGCGTTAGGAGATTCGAGCGCGATATTATGAGGATTCGCACACATGGGAGAATCTTGGATTTCAAAAACCTCGCACAACGTTTGAATGGCCCGATCGCAATCGTCTTGCGCGATGGTACAACTTACTTTAACTTCCGAAGTAGAAATCATTTCGATATTGACATTTGCCGCAGATAATGCATTAAACATTTGAGCGGCGATTCCCGGACGACCGATCATACCTGCCCCAGCAATGGAAATTTTAGCCATTTGCTTTTCGACTATCACCTCTGCTTCTTGAGTATTAGCTGGGTGCGATCGCAACGCCGGGGCGATCGCTTCGGCGACGGCTTCGGCTTTTCCTAGTACGTTTTCAACTACGGTAAAGGCAATATCGTTGCTATTGCCTTCGTGAATCGACTGAATAATCAGATCGACATTGACGTTTTGACGGGCAATTTCGCCAAATAACCGCGCTGCAATTCCAGGGCGATCGGGCACTCGCAGCAAAGCCACTTTCGCCTGATCGGTGTCGAATTCTACGGCATCTACTGCTTTAGCAATCTCCAATCCAACTAATGGACGCGGTTTTGGCATCACAGAAATGACCTTTGTTCCTGGTTCGTCCGTCCAACTCGAACGAACCACCAGGGGAATGCCATAATGTTTAGCAATTTCAACCGATCGCGGATGGAGAACTTTTGCTCCCAAACTCGCCAACTCCAGCATTTCATCGCAGGTAATTTCGTCCATTAACTTCGCTTCGGGGACGAGGCGGGGATCGGTGGTAAGAATGCCAGGAACGTCGGTATAAATTTCGCACAGATTCGCTTTCAGGGCCGCAGCTAAGGCGACGGCTGACGTATCCGATCCTCCGCGCCCCAAAGTCGTGATTTCTAGATCGTCAATGCTGCTAATGCCCTGAAATCCGGCAACAACTATCACTTTTCCCTGTTCTAGATGGCGCTGCATTCGCTCGGTCTTAATTTCTAAAATTCTAGCGCGACTGTATTCGGCTTCGGTGACGATTCCCACCTGTGCCCCAGTTAAAGAAATTGCAGGCTGTCCCAATTCTTGCAACGCTATACTCATCAGCGCGATCGATACCTGTTCTCCCGTAGATAGCAGCATATCCATTTCTCGCCGAGAAGGATTGGGAGAAATTTGTTTGGCTAAACCGACCAACCCATCGGTGGTTTTTCCCATCGCAGAAACGACGACGACAACGGTATTGCCGCCTCGAACAGTTTCTCTTACCCGTTTCGCTACCGATTGAATCCGTTCTACCGAACCAACAGAAGTGCCACCGTATTTTTGGACAATGAGTGCCATCTCGCTTTTCTTAAAATTAATCTCAGGGAAGTCTATTTTATCAAGATTGGGGATTAGCTATTGAAGTCGAAAGTCGCTCATTCGGAAGTCGAAAGTCGGTGTAGTCGGTGTAGAGACGCGATATATCGCGTAATAACGAAAGTCGAAAGAAAATATTCTCCCATCTTCCCCACTTCCTTACTTCCCTACTTCCCACACGTCAAAAATCCCCGTCTTTTAGTGTCCCAATATCCTGATATTCTCGATCGCTAATCCTTAAAATTTATAATGAACTCTTTTTTTAAAATGCTATCCTACGACACTTTATTTCAAACTATTGAAGAATTAGTTCTCCATCATTCCCCCAGTGGCGTAGAGGAAGAAATCGATCGCTTTTTACTCGATCGCTTCAAAACGTTAGGCTTAGAAACGTGGCAAGATAGGGCAGGAAACATTATTGCCAAAATTCCTGGGAAAAATGCCTCTAGACCGATTGCGATAACGGGTCACAAAGATGAAATTGGCGCGATCGTTAAATCTATTGACGCGGATGGTAGCTTACAAGTTCGCAAACTTGGCGGTTCTTTTCCGTGGGTCTATGGCGAGGGCGTTGTCGATATTTTGGGAGATAATACAACTATTCAAGGAATTCTCTCGTTTGGTTCGCGCCATGTTTCTCACGAATCTCCCCAAAAAGCACTACAAGATAATGCGCCTCTGCGTTGGGAAGATGCTTGGGTAGAAACCAAACTAACTTTGACAGAATTAAGCGAAGCAGGGGTACATCCAGGAAGTCGCGTCGTCGTTGGAAAGCACCGCAAGCATCCTATTCGCTTAAAAGACTATATCGCTAGTTATACCCTAGACAACAAGGCTTCTGTAGCTATTTTGCTGGCACTGGCACAACATTTAAAAGACCCCGTAACCGACGTTTATTTAGTTGCGTCGGCGAAAGAAGAAGTTGGGGCGATTGGGGCATTGTATTTCACGCAAAATAACCATTTAGATGCGCTTATTGCCTTAGAAATCTGTCCCCTATCTTCAGAATATCCAATAGACGATGGAGAAGCGCCCGTTCTTTTATCTCAAGATGCCTATGGCATTTATGATGAAAATTTAAACGATGAATTGCGCCAAGCTGCTGAAAACGCAGAAATGCCTTTACAATTAGCAGCAATTAGCGGTTTTGGCAGCGATGCTTCTATTGCCATGAAATTCGGTCATATTGCACGCGCTGCTTGTTTGGGATTTCCAACACAAAACACCCACGGATATGAAATCGCCCATCTAGGCGCGATCGCAAATTGTGTAACTATTCTTAAAAGCTATTGCGAAACATTATTCGATTAAAGGGAACTTTCTTTAGGGAAAAGGTTAAGGGGAAAGGGACAAGGGAGACTTTTTTAGTTATCAGTGACCAGTGACCAGTGACCGGATAGACAAGGGGGACTCTTGGGGACAAGGAGGCTTTTTTTGAACTTTGAACTTTGAACTTTGAACTACTCAAGATAAGCTATCCAATTCGGAATAATTTCCGGCGAACCATACCAAAGACCGGGCGATCGCGGCGAGTGCATGACCTTTTCTAGGGTAAGATTAGTTGCACCGTCCAGATGCGCGCTGACTACTGGAGTAATCCCGTCGCCCCAACAATTGCCTACGCCGCAGGTTAATTTATAACTACTGTAAGCTAGCCAACGTCCGGGACGTTGTTCTCCATAAACTGCCTTTCCCGCCACACAAACATAGCGAACTTGCGGATAAAATGCGCCTGGATAGTTGTTGTTAACAAAATCTAGATTGAGTTTCGTCCAACGTTCTAAACTCGCGTGCGGCGTTCCTAGCGTTAGTAAGGTAGAGACGCGATCGCGCGAATTCCATAACTCTTCTGTATCGATGATATCTCCATGAATATCATAAGCTTTTTCGCCTAGATAAATCCGCGCAATCCAACCGCCAGCCGAGTGACCGATTAAATTAACGCGATCGCTATTATATTTTTCCATCGTTTCTTTGACCGCGCGATCGATCTGACGTAAGATTGGAACCATCGAACGACCGCCAAGGGTCGGAACCCAATCTCTTTTGCGCAGGGAAACTGTTATGGTTGGGATGCCCTGTTGGTTTAATGCTTGTTCTAGGTTTTTGTATTCGGAACTGCGGGCAAAATAGCCAGGTAAAATAACAGTTGGTAATGGCATTTACGAATCTTAAATAACAGTGCAGATTGGTACTTTTTATGGGATTAGTGTGGGAACGGGCGACCCAGAATTAATTACGCTCAAAGGATTGCGTTTATTACAAAAATGTGCTACTGTAGCGTTTCCATCGGGAATTAATGGTAAGCCTGGTATTGCAGAACGAATTGTCGAACCTTGGCTGAACCCAGATCGGCAGAAATTAGCGCTACATTTTCCTTATGTTAGAGATGAAGAAGTTTTGCGACAAGCTTGGCAAGAAGCCGCCCAGAAAGTTTGGCAAAATTTGAAAATGGGTCATGATGTGGCTTTTGTCTGCGAAGGCGATGTAAGTTTTTACAGTACGTTTACTTATTTAGCACAGACTTTAAGCGAACTGCATCCAGAAGTAGTTATCGAAAGCGTCCCAGGGGTTTGTTCGCCGATGGCTGCTGCTGCTAATCTAGGAATACCTTTAACCGTTCGGGATCAACGCCTTGCTATCTTACCCGCACTTTACAATGTCCAAGAATTAGAAACCGTTCTAGACTGGGCTGATGTGGTGGTGTTGATGAAAGTTAGTTCGGTTTACGATCGCGTTTGGCAAATCTTAGCACGGCATAACTTACTTGCATCGGCTTCGATTGTAGAACGGGCGACTTGTGCAGATCGAGTTATTTATCAAGATTTACGCGATCGTCCCCATCTAAAACTCTCCTATTTTTCCTTACTAATCGTCCATAACAAGCCCAAATTGTAAAAAAAATGTTACAGTCTGTTTGGAGATATGTAAACTTTTACGGGGATATCGATGAACCGTAACAGCAGGTATGATAATTTTTTGAGAAGCCATTGATAAGATATATCTAGGGAAGGAGGACACTTTGACATTGCGCGTCGTTCCATCTACAAATGAAGTTTTTCGTGAAGACATCAGTGAGTATGTAGCTCAATTACAGCTTCACATGGCTTTACAAGCACGCAATTTACTTCCAAATCTGACGACAAACGTAAGCGATAGCCGAGAAAAGCTTCTACAGGAAACTCAGGCTAATGTCGAAAAAATCGTATCTCGTCAAATCCTATAACTTTCCGAATTTAAACAGAATTTTTTGATATTTACCTAAAACACTGACGATACTTTTTAGACTTTATAAAAAGAAGTCGTTTATTTAAACAAAGCGGGCTATACGTCCGCTATTTTTTTTATTCTAGGGATTGATGAATGGTGAATGGCGATTGGGAAATTGGGAGATCGGGATAGTAGAATTGTAGGTTGGGTTTCGTTCCTCAACCCAACAAAGCTAGCTATTTATTAATTTTTTGCCAACTTGCGATCGCTCCAAAAACTATACGCATATCTCAGTGTCCTCCGCGTCTCCGTGGTTAATCAAACAAGAAAAAAATGTTTAATTTTATCTGGTTAACGATCGCAATTATTTCTTTGCTTATTTGGATATATTTATTATTCTTTCGAGGACAATTTTGGCAAGCAAATCAACGCCTCGAACCATTAAATTTTAAATTAGAATTATCTCCTTCAATTTGTGCCGTTATCCCAGCAAGAGACGAAGCAGACTTACTGCCAATAACTCTGCGATCGCTGTTAAATCAAGACTATACTGGCAATTTCTCTATTATTTTAGTAGACGATCGCAGTACGGATGGAACGGCAGAAATAGCTAGAAAAGTTGCCGAGCAACTAAACCAAAATGAACGGCTAGAAATTATTACCGCTCAATCTTTACCGCCAGGTTGGACGGGAAAATTGTGGGCATTAGAACAAGGAATTATTCACGCCCAAAAAAGAACGCCATCGCCCGATTATTTTCTGCTTACCGATGCCGATATCGAACACGATAAAAATAACCTTCATCAGTTAGTTATTAAAGCAAAACAAGAGAATTTACAATTAGTTTCTTTGATGGTTTTGCTGCGATGTCAGAGTTTTTGGGAAAAACTAACGATCCCCGCTTTTGTTTTTTTCTTTCAAAAACTTTACCCTTTTACTTGGGTTAACGATAAACGCGATCGCACCGCAGCAGCGGCAGGAGGATGTATTTTAATCGAGCATCAGGCATTAGAATCTATTGGTGGAATGGCTGCGATCCGTCAAGCTTTAATCGATGATTGTGCCTTGGCTAAAGCTGTCAAATCTATTCATCCAAACGAGGGATCGATTTGGTTGGGATTAACAACTTCTACTCGCAGCTTGCGACCCTACCCTTCCTTGTCTAGTATTTGGGATACGATCGCTCGGACGGCTTTTACCCAACTCAATTATTCTCCTTGGTTGTTGTTCGGTACGCTGTTAGGCATGATATTAACTTATCTCGTCGCACCACTAAGTTTGGCAATTGGTTTAGTGACGAGCAATTGGTTAATTGTAAGTCTTGGTTTGTTGACGTGGTTGCTCGTGGCGATCGCGTATTTACCCACGATTCGATTGTATCGACTTTCGCCATTGTGGGCATTTTGTTTGAGTGCGATCGCATTTCTTTATACTTTGATGACAATTGATTCGGCTTTGCGTCATTGGCAAGGACGCGGCGGAATGTGGAAGGGAAGGGTTTATTCCCAACCTTAAATCGCTCTAGTCAATATCAGCTTTTTATTCTTAACAAAAGTTTTTTAGCAAAAAAAAGTATTTCTGAATGTGAAAATTTGATTAATAATTAAGAAGACTTCATACTGTCAATCTGGGAGAACCCGTGTTTTTTAGCGTCGTTATACCCACCTATAACCGCAAACCTATTCTAGAAAAATGCTTGAAAGCTCTAGAAAGTCAGCAATTAACTGACTGCATTACTAACTATGAAATTGTGTTGATTGATGATGGTTCTACCGATGGAACATTAGAGTGGTTAGCAGAGCGTGCAGAAGAATTCCCTCACGTCCGTTGTTTCGCTCAATCTCATCAGGGGCCTGCTGCTGCTCGCAATCTAGGAGTAAAGCAAGCCAAGGGAGATACAATTGTCTTTATAGACAGCGACCTCGTTGTTACCGAAAAGTTTCTCCAAGCTCATGCTGAAGCATTAGAGCAGGCACAAAAAAATTTGGGCGACGATCGCATCTTTACCTATGGATGGGTAATTAACACCTGTAACTTCGACGATCCAACAGCCGAACCCTATAAACTAACGGACTTTTCAGCCGCCTATTTTGCTACGGGGAATGTCGCGATCGCTCGGAAATGGCTCGAAGAAGCTGGACTTTTCGATACTCGCTTTCAACTCTATGGATGGGAAGACCTAGAATTAGGCATTCGTCTCAAAAAACTGGGTCTAAAATTAATCAAATCTCCGACTGCTGTTGGCTATCACTGGCATCCACCCTTTAATTTAGAGCAAATTCCCAAACTCATCGAAAAAGAAATTCAACGCGGACGCATGGGCGTTCTCTTTTATCAAAAACATCCGACTTGGGAAGTGCGAATGATGATCCAGATGACTTGGCTGCATCGCCTGCTATGGGGTTTGCTTTCTTTGGGTGGGAAATTCAACGAACAAACGATGGCTCCTTTACTACAGTGGTTGATCGATCGCGGAAAATCTCAATTGGCATTGGAAATTGCGAGAATTTTTCTTAATTGGTATAACGTACAAGGAGTGTATGCTGCTTACCAAGAAATACAATAGATTTGTCAAGTTTTCTCATAAAAACTCTCAAATCTAAAGATTTTCTTGACATGACTAGATTCCAGATAACAACAATTTCGTAGATGTAGAAATGACCTATACTTTTCCCAAAAAACCTGGATAAAAAAATCTCGATTAACGAACACTTGATAATTCCTGCGATCGAATTGGGCATATTAACTTTAAGATTCATGAACCTGTGGAGGTCTTTATGCAATTTGTATTTGGTATTATTGGTTTTTTATTAGGAGCAGTCATAGTTTATTTATGGCAAAAGAGCAGAGTAGATAGTATTCAACAGAGATTAGACCAGGCTCGTACAGCCCTCGAACAAGCAGAAAGCCAACTGCAAGAAGTTGGGCAATCGCAAGACAAATTACCAGATATAGAAAAATCTTATCAATCTCGCCTTCAAGAATTAGAGCAATCCCACCAAAATAAAATCAAAACGATAGAAGACTCTCATCAAGTTAAAATTCAAGAACTAGAATCGACCTATCAAACTCAAATCCAAGATTTGCAAGCTCGTCAAGCAACCCCACCGTCTGAGAGTATTAGCTTTGCGATTCCACAAGAGGAACGCGCTCCCGAATCGTCATCGGGTTTAGGAGCAGGAGCAGCCGTAGCAGGAGCCGCCGCCGCAGCAGGAGCGGCTGCAATGTTTGGTGCATTTTCTTCAGACACAGCAGAAGAATCTACTGCCGAACCCGTTGCTGAAGTTTCTGAAGTGGCTTCCTTTGACAACTTTGCCTCAGAAACTTCAGAACCAGAAGCACAGATTACAGAATTGACTCCAGAATCTGATGCGGAATTTTCTCCTTTTAGCGAACCAGTAGCTGAAACCTCAATCGTAGAAGAATTAGCGCCCGAAAGCCTCGAAGCTTCCGCCGGAGAATCGGAATGGGGCGATATGTTCT
>JALOOL010000445.1 GCA_025454425.1 Hydrococcus sp. Prado102
TAATAATAATACTCCCAGCGGAGTTCTCTTTTTATTTTAAAGGAGTACAAACTCTCTTGGGAATACGGTTTTCCGTATTGTTACTGGGTGCTAGCTAGTCAGCGATCGGAGTTCAAAGTTCAAAGTTCTTTCGTTCAAAAATCAATATTCTCCCTTGTCTACCTTGTCTACCTTGTCTACCCGGTCACTGGTCACTGGTCACTGGTCACTGAAAAAGCCCCGTTCCCTTTCATCCAAACGTAAATCTAATCTTGGCTGACTACTTAATTCCAATCCATCGGCTCTAATTTATAGTAACGTTTCAATTGTTTGTAAAGTTCGGGATGTTTTTGTTTCATTTGTTTGGGTTTTTCAAAAAAAGTTTCTGTGACAACTGCAAAAAATTCTGCTGGATTAGTTGCTCCATAGTTATTAATAACTGTTTTTAAGCCTAATTCAACATCGCTTTGCAATTTTTTATATTCTCTCCCAAAAATACTCGCCCAATTAATATAATCAGATTGGCGATCGAGCAGAGGTACGCCATTAACACTTCCATCTTCTCCATCTAGCTGATGGGCAAATTCGTGCAGGATAACGTTGTGTCCGTCTTGCCAATTTATGATGTCATACTCAATTTGTTCCCAAGACAGTACAATTCTATCTTTGTACCAAGATTCGCCAAGTCTAACTTCTTGTCTTTCTTCAACTAAATAATCTCCTATAGGATTTGTTGCCCGGACGATATAAGCACTTGGGTAAACTAAAATGGATTTAAGTTTTGGGTAATAGTTTTCTTTTTGATTGAGGATTAAAAGACAAGCTTGCGCTGCAATAGTCGTTGCGATCGCACTATTAATTTTTAAGCCTCCACAGCCAATAAATTGTTTTTCAGCTAAAAAAACATTGATGTGTTGCTGGAGGCGTTTTTTATAGGTAATCGGTAAGTTGTTATAAATCGGCAAGTTTTTTTCTACAATAGCTAGATGAGATAAAGATAAAGTCTTTTTTTGAATTTGTTTTCGTCGCCATCCGATAAAAACTGGTTGTAGCCAAATCCAAGCAATAGCGATCGCAATAATGAAAAAAGCAACTACAACATTCAACATCGATAGGATTTTATTAACTGTTAAATATTATGGGTTTTCAATTATCAATCTTACACTTGATAATAAAAGTAATTTTACTAGAAAAAAACTTAAAATTATTTGGAGTTTTTATGGAATGGTCTGCAACCATAGGAGAAATCATAAAACACCTCATTAAAATAGAAAACAAAACAAAGCTTTTGCAAAAATTTATAGTTTAACTTTGCATATAATTATAGAACTCATTGGAATAGGGAGAAGTTAACCATATCCTAGAGTTTGATATTAGTCTTACTTTTATTACAGCCTTAGTTTAGAGAATTATGAAAATCAAAAACGGTTACTATTTATCATCGCCGCTCATTAAAAGCTAAAATTAAAAGTATATTTAAAGTCTTAGCTACAGATTGCTATCGCGAGTTTATGAGTAAAGGAACGCTATTTGATAAAGTTTGGGACTTGCATACCGTCAAAATCTTGCCTTCGGGTCAGACTCAATTATTTATAGGGTTGCACTTAATCCATGAAGTGACTAGTCCTCAAGCTTTTACCGATCTGCGCGATCGCGGACTAAAAGTATTATATCCAGAACGTACCGTTGCTACAGTCGATCACATCGTCCCTACAGAAAACCAAGCGCGTCCGTTTATCGACGATCTCGCTGAAGAGATGATGGTAACGCTTGAAAAGAATGCCAAAGATTACGGAATCCGTTTCTATAATATCGGTTCTGGAAATCAAGGCATCGTCCACGTCATTGCGCCAGAACAAGGGTTAACCCAACCAGGAATGACAATTGCCTGTGGAGACTCGCACACTTCGACTCACGGCGCATTTGGCGCGATCGCATTTGGGATTGGAACCTCGCAAGTTCGCGATATCTTAGCTTCCCAAACGCTATCGTTAGACAAACTCAAAGTTCGCAAAATAGAAGTCAACGGAACTTTACCCCCAGGCGTTTATGCCAAAGATGTTATTTTGCACGTCATTCGCACGTTAGGGGTGAAAGGCGGAGTCGGTTACGCTTACGAATATGCTGGCACGACTTTCGAGCAAATGTCGATGGAAGAGAGAATGACCGTTTGCAATATGTCCATCGAAGGCGGCGCAAGATGCGGTTATATTAACCCCGATGCAGTTACTTTTGAGTATCTTAAAGGTAAGGATTTTGCACCCAAAGGTGCAGATTGGGATAAAGCAGTCGCTTGGTGGACGAGTATTTGCAGCGATGAAAATGCACATTATGACGATATTGTCAAGTTTGATGCTAGCGAAATCGAACCGACGATAACCTGGGGAATTACCCCCGGTCAAGGAATTGGCGTAAACGAAGCGATTCCTACGCCAGAAACGCTTTGTGAAAGCGATCGCGCGATCGCACAAGAAGCCTATCGCTACATGAAATTTAACCCAGGCGTACCCATTAAGGGAACAAAAATCAATGTCTGCTTCATCGGTAGCTGTACCAACGGACGCATTAGCGACTTGCGCGAAGCGGCTAAATTTGCGCGAGGGAGACACGTAGCAAATGGGGTAAAAGCTTTTGTCGTCCCAGGTTCCGAACGAGTTAAAAAGCAAGCAGAAGCCGAAGGATTGGATAAAATTTTCCTCGAAGCAGGTTTTGAATGGCGAGAGGCGGGGTGTTCGATGTGTCTGGCGATGAATCCCGACAAACTCCAAGGCGATCAAATTAGTGCATCCTCATCCAACCGCAATTTCAAAGGTCGTCAGGGTTCGTCTACGGGACGCACCTTATTGATGAGTCCGGCGATGGTAGTCGCGGCGGCGGTGAAAGGAGAAGTAGCAGACGTGCGAGAGTTGTTGTAAATTTTATAAATAACTCATAATTTTTTTCGCCCTTTCTTCCCAAGAAAACTGACGGGCAAATTCGATACTTTCGGAATATCCTTCTAGTTTTCTGGGATGATTTTTTAAAACGCGATCGATACATTGAGCAAATGCTATGGGATTGTCTGGTTCGCACCACTGCGCTACCAAAGGAGATGATTTAAATGTCATCAAAGGAGGAATTTCAGTGGCGGCGATGGGCGTACCAGATGCCATATACTGAAAAAACTTCACGGGATTGGTAAAGTCGGCAGCTTTACCCGCACAATGAGGATGGGCTAAGACATCTGCTGCTTGAAATAAACTCGCCAAGCGATCGCGCGGAAGAATCCAACCCAAAAATTTAACGTTTTTAACGTGTTTATCTTTAGCTAATTGCCGATAAGATTCTACCTGAGATTCGGTTCCACCTGTAATAGCAAACTGAATTTCGGGTAATTCTTTAGCTGCGTCAATTAAAACATCAATTCCTTTAAAGCGATATAATGCACCCGAATAAACGACGAGATATTTTTGTTCGTTTTTGAGCAATTCTTGTCGCCAGATTTGTGCTTCTTGAGGTTGTCTTATAAGAAAAGATTGCTCGAAACCATTGTGCAACCAAACAACTTTTTCGGGTGGCATTCCTGCTTTTATCAAGCTTTGTCGAATTGGTTCCGATTGAGTTACGGTTTGTCTTGAAAGTAGTGGCGTTCGTATATGGTAGGAATTTGCTGTTTGACTGCTGCTTTAACAAAATTCCAATCGCGAGTATGGACGGTTTTTGTAGAAGACGCTATATAAAAAGGAAAGTAATATTTACAAACAATCGTACTGGTATTTACCCACTTTTTAGCTAATCGTTCGATCGCGATCGGTATTGGTAGGGGCGCAACGTTTAATTTGTCTTGAGCGTTGTAAAATTCAAGAAAGTCTTTTTGGGGTTTTCTTGCTTTAAAAGGAGAAATCCATTGGGAAAAATCGCGAAAATTCGCTTGGGGATCGGGGTAAATTAATACTGTCGAGTAATCTAAGTTAGCGACTGCATTAGCACACATAACATCGTGAATTTCGTGTGCTGAGTCTGGTTTTAGAGATAAGTAGCTGCTGTAAACGATATAATTTTGCATTGCATTAGCTTAAAGCTTCAGAAAGATAGTCTGCCGCAGATTCAACCAAGGGAATTGTATTTTCATAAAGCATTCGCGTCGGGCCGATAATTCCTACACTGCCTACGGGAAGATCTCCTTGTCGATAAACAGCAGAAATTAAGGTACAAGAACGCATGGGTTCTAGGGGATTCTCCGAACCAATTTTGATGCTAACTCGCTTGCTAATAGTTTCTGGTTCGGGAAGTTCAAAAATAATCGGTAACAATCGATCTTGTTCTTCTTCTAGTAAATGCAATAGCATTTGGACTTGTTGCAATTGCGAAAATTCTGGCTGGCGAAGAACTTCCGAAACGCCATGAATCATAATAGGAGTAGACAAAGAATTTTGAGAGCGACGGCTTAATTCTTTTAATAAAACTTTCATAAAATCGGCGTAACGAGCAAATTCGCGGTCGATTTCTTGCCAATTTAAAGTGCTTAATTCTGAGAGCGATCGCCCGCGCAATTTACTATTAAGAAAGTTAGTTAAAATTTGCAACTCTTGGGCGAATTCTTCTTCGTCTTCTTGTCCTTCTTCCGATGACAAACCAGGTGTATCCATTAAAACCGATTGCGTTTGATAACTATCGGTTACGATAATTAGCATAATTTGTTTGGAAGAAACGGGGACGATCTGCAAATGACGCAAGCAATTTGCAGAAGTTTGAGGCATTGTAATTAAGGCAATATAACCGCTTAAATTAGCTAAAATTTGCGTGGCTAGTTGCACGAGTGCTTCAAAACTCCACGATTCCCACTTCAATTGGCTAAAAAGTTGTTCGATTTTTTGTCCGATTTTTTCATCGGGATTCAACAAGCAATCGACATAGGTTCGATATCCCCAATCGGAAGGAATGCGTCCGGCTGAAGTGTGGGGTTGATACAATAAACCATCTTTTTCTAATCGTCCTAAAGCATTGCGAATGGTTGCCGAACTCAAACTAAAATTATACTCTTTAAGAAGCGTTTTTGAACCGACGGGTTCTGCTGTCGCAATATAATGTTGAATCGTTGCTTTAAGGATATTTTGATATCGATCTGTTAAATCGGGTCGAACAGGCATAGATTAAAGGAAAAAAAATAAAAATTTTTAACAAAAAATTCATTAAAGGAGTTTGTGTCAGTATAACTGTTGTGGACTAAAAATGAACGCTCCTACGGGCATAATTCTGTTAGGCAAAAAGGTTATTGTCGCTCGCGATCGCGCCCTTAAGCTAATAGCGAGGGATACTGGGATCGACGAGAAGCGAATAAGCATCGATTCCTCCCGCAATATTCTTAACATTGGTAAAACCATTTTGCTGTAACCATTGGCACATCTGCGCGGAACGAATCCCGTGATGACACATAACTACAGTTTCGACTTCGGGGTCAAAATTCGTTGCGATCTGTCGCGACCATTGTTCAAATTGAGACAGAGGTAATACCTCAAATCCTTCAACGTAGGCAATTTCGACTTCGTGGGGTTCTCTGACATCGATTTGTTGTAAAGGAGATTCGCGATCGCTAAGACGGACGGCTAATTCTTCGACGCTAATTTGAGTGATAGGTTGATTCATAACAGTTTTAGAAAATTCAAATCGAGTTAACTAAAATGATAAGGGAACAGGCAACAGGCAATAGAGAACGGAGAACGGGGAACAGTAAGTTTGAGAGATTCGATCCTAGATTAGCCCAAGGAAAGAACAAAGACAGCCCAAGGTCAGGTATGCTAGAGCATTGGAAGATGCGATCGCATCTTATCGGAAGGGCGATCGCTCCGTCCCCTACTGATAACTGATAACTGATAACTGATAACTGTGAAGCTTCGCTCTTTTTTCTTAGTTCTAGCAACCGTCGCGATCGCCCTTTTAGCACTGGCTGGCGGTGGTTTTTATTGGATTATAAGCCAAAGTCCCCTCGATCTTGTTAAAGGAGGCGTAACAGCCCAGCCAACGGCGGCGATTTTTGTTCCCAAACAATCCCCCATAACGGTATCGCTGTTAGTCAATCCCGATCGCTTGGAGGCATTGACACAATTAGCAGCTTATCCGAAAAACCGTCGGCGATCGCGCGGCGAAATCGAACAAGTAGAAAAAAGCTTGCTTGCCAATACGGGATTAAACTATCAAAAAGAAATTCGACCTTGGATCGGCGATGAAGTAACTTTAGCAGTAACTTCCCTCGACTTCGATCGCGATCCTGCAAATGGGGTTCGTCCTGGTTATCTACTGGCAGTAAAAACCAAAAATCCAGAACTCGCTAAGGAGTTTTTGCAAGCTTCTTATTCCGAACAGGCATTATCGGGAACCTTCGATCTCGTCTTTGAACGGTATAAAGGGGTCAATCTCATCTACAAGCGTCCTTTGCAACCCGCGTTAAAAACGAGTTTTATTGCGACTGCCGTCGTTGGCGATTTCGTTCTTTTTGCCAACGATCCTAAAGTGTTGCGCGATGCCATCAATAACGTTCAAGTCGCCAATCTCAATTTAAAAAATTCTTCTTACTACCAAGAGGCACTCAAAACTATTGACGAACCCAGCATTGGCATTGTCTACGCCAATCTTCCCGCGATTTCTGCCTGGATTGCTAACGCACCCGCCCCAGAAACCCCAGAAGTCGAACAGATGCTTGCCGTAGCTTTATCCATTAAATCTCAAGGGTTAGTCGCGCAAACTGCATTAATTGGCGTATCGGGAGAAGAAAATCAAGCCCCCGCGCTAGCTTCGCCTGTAGGCGCTTTGACCTATGTTCCTAGCGATAGTATATTAACGGCTGCGGGAACCGATTTAAGACAATTCTGGACGCAAATCGAGACGGGTTTAGAAACCGATAGCCCCTTGCAGCAAATTTTTTATAAATCGTTAAATCTCCTGCAAGAACCGTTGGGGATCGATCTGGCAACCGATGTTTTTAGCTGGGTAAAAGGCGAATATAGCCTTGCTCTCGTGCCGAATCCCGATGGTGGGGAACCCGATTGGATTTTTGTTGCTGAAAAAAATCCCGATGCCGATGGCGCGATCGCACATTTAGACGAACTAGCAAAGGAACAGGGATATAGCGTCGGGAATTTACCGCTGTTGGACAAGACTGTAACGGCTTGGACGAAACTCTCGACTTCTACTGGTAAAAAGTTAGATAGTTTGGCACGTTTGGAGGCAACCGTCAGCGGGGTACATACGAACATCGATCGATACGAGATTTTTGCGACTTCTGTGGAAACGATGGCAAAAGCTTTGCAAGGAGCGGATATTTCTTTGGTTAACAGCAAGAAATTTCAACAGGCAATTTCTGCTTTACCCACCGAAAATGATGGTTATTTTTATATCGATTGGAATCAAAGCGAACCCATTTTAGATAAGAAATTACCCTTAGTGCGCATCATAGAATTAGCTGGAAAACCATTGTTTAAAAACTTGCGATCGCTCACGGTTAGCTCTCAAGGCAGTCAAAATACTATTCGTCGTGCTACTATTTTCTTTAATTTAGGAGTGAGATGATTAGAGGCTGTTAGAACTAGCCTTTTCAAAGATTTGTAACTGTAGTTTATTGATGTTGGGTTGAGGAACGAAACCCAACCTACTAGCTGACAAAACTTCTAATTTCGGAGAGTGACAGAAGAGGGTTATATCAAGTCCGGTTGAACAGTTACGAATTATATTGATGAGCAGACGCGGGAATAGGGCAATACGGAAAAATTTATCATAATATAAGTAATTAAGCGGAGTTTTGAATTGCATCCAGGTGACAGCGACAATGATGAAGATTCCGCCGATTATTTGCATCACACTCAGCGTTTGACAGAACCAAAACCATGCCAGCATCCCTGCTACGAACGGTTCTAAAGTGGCAGCGATCGCCGCTCGTTCCGCTTTAACTCGTTGAATGCACCAGAAAAACAGAAGATAAGGAAGTAAATTACCCGCAATACCGACATAGATAACTTTAAAAATATTTCCCGAACTAAAAAGCGTCCAGGGGATTCCTTGAGTCAACTGATAAGCAATCCAAAATAAGCTAGCGACTGCAAACGTCTTCAACATTACGCCAATAGTTTCTTGAGTGGCACTCACCTGCTCGCTCAACACGATATAAGCAGCAAAAAACACTGCTGTCATTAAACCGATGAGAATTCCGAACCAGTTAATTTGCTCTACATTACTGGCAAGTAGGTTAGAAACCAGGATAACTCCACACACTGAAAGGACGAGCGCTATTAGTACGGATTGAGAAGGGACGCGGCGAGAAGTAAGGGCAGACCACAAGACAACCAGAATAGGAGCCGTAAATAGCAACACAATAGCAACTGCGACGGGTAGCCGTTGAATTGCCAAATAATCTGCACCAACTAATCCAACTAGAATGAGTCCCAGTACAAATTCTTTACGATCGATTGGTTTAGAGTGCGATCGCCCGATAAAACTATCCAGAATGGCAAGTCCAAAAGTTGCGATCGCTGCGCTTGCACCCGCCAACTCAAACGGCTGTACTCCTACCAAAAATAAGCTATTAGCGACATTAGCCGCGATCGCCCAAGCAACAACTGTTATAACGAGTGCCAACATTCCTAACGAACTTTGCAGCGATTTCCAGTTGGCATAAAGTATTTTTGCAGCCATATTTCTACCTCTCAAAATTAGTTGAATTTGAGATAATTGCATTTGCAACTAATTTTATAATAGTTACTATTAATTGAAATTGCAACTACTTTTGTATGACTGCCAAACCCAAACTAGACGATCTGCGAAACTCTGTCTGGCGACTGTTTATAACGGTCAATGTCAAGCTGCTCGATCGCATCGAGGCAAAATTCTCTCAAGCTGGGTTGCCGACCATGGAATGGTATGATGTACTGCTGACGCTCAAAGAAGCTCCCGAACATCGTTTGCGACTGAGTGAATTAGCCGAACGAGTTTTACTGAGTCGCAGCAATCTGACGCGCTTGGTCGATCGCTTAGAAAAAGCCGGACTCCTTTATCGAGAAGCGTGTCCGAGCGATCGTCGCGGCACTTTTGCAGTAATAACTGAAGCAGGATTGGCAATGCAAAAGAAAATGTGGGTTGTTTATGCTGAGGGAATAGCAGAATACTTTGGCTCTCACCTAGATGACGATGAAGCTAAGGTGATGCAGCAAGTGTTAAAAAGAATGTTGCGATCGGGGATTGAGAATTAGCGATTTGTCACTTATCCTTTATTGTTTGACCAATGACTAATAGACCTATGGGCAAAAGTCTTAAGAATTGACGCTTTCTAATTTTGGATTTTGGATGAGAGGATTTTGGATTGAGGAATTTTATATTTATGCAAGAGTTTTATATTTATGCAAGAGGTCTAATGACTAATGACTAATGACCAATTTTGGGAAAACCAACCCTTTTGAGTAGGGGTTTCCGCCGCGATCGCGACTAGATATCATTCGGGAATTTATAAGAGGGCAAATTTATTGATGTCGAGAGTTTAATTACGAACAGAAATGTATTCTACAAGCGCTATTTATTTTGATTTTTCAGACGCTGAGCGAGTAGACAATCCTCAAAGTTCAATGCTTCTTCGTCTAGAAAGTTGGCAATTGCCATCTCAATTGTAGCTTCGAGGGAACATTCAAGCTCAGTAGATTTTTTTAAGAGTGCAACTTTTATGTAATCAGGCAAATAATGAACAAGCTGCTCGATCGCCTCTGGGGAAAGGTGTTGGAAGGTGAAAGCTTGAGTCATAATTCTCTAGGGATTTTATTGAATGATGATAATGGCGATCGCGTCCATTTTACGTTTTCTTATCGATGAGTAAGGCAAATTTTGGGAAAACCATCCCTTGTGAGTAGGGATTTCCGCCGCGATCGCGAAAAACAAATAACTACAATGAATTTAGTCGTACTTATTTATTGATATTAAATCTCTATCCTTATATAAAGATGCAGCCTACTAATCCGAATCAATTTACAGAGAAAGCTTGGGAGGCGATTGTCCGCACTCCCGATATCGCCAAACAAAATAAACACCAACAAATAGAAAGCGAACATTTAATGAAATCCCTCATCGAACAAGAGGGATTAGCAACCAGTATTTTTAATAAGGCGAATATCAGCCTTCAACGACTACGAGATAGAATCGATGAATTTCTGCGCCGTCAACCGACAATTTCTAATCCTGTCGATTCTGTATATCTCGGACGCAGTTTAGATAGTTTGCTTGACAGAGCCGAAGCATTTCGCAAAGAATTTGATGATGACTATATTTCCATCGAGCATTTAATCTTGGCATATGCCAGGGACGATCGCTTTGGTAAATCTCTGTATCAAGAATTTGGTCTGAATGAAAACAAACTCAAGGAGATTATTACACAAGTGCGAGGTTCACAGAAAGTAACCGATCAAAATCCAGAAGGAAAATACGAATCGCTAGAAAGATACGGTCGCGATCTCACGCAACTCGCTAGGGAAGGTAAAGTAGACCCCGTTATCGGACGCGATGACGAAATTCGCCGCACGATTCAAATCTTATCGCGCCGCACCAAAAATAATCCCGTCCTAATAGGCGAACCCGGCGTTGGGAAAACGGCAATTGTCGAAGGATTGGCACAACGGATTATTAATCGAGACGTACCGGAATCGTTGCGCGATCGCAAGTTAATTGCGCTTGATATGGGTGCGTTAATTGCAGGCGCAAAATATCGAGGCGAATTTGAAGAACGTCTCAAAGCGGTTCTCAAAGAAGTCACCGAATCCCAAGGCAATATTATCCTCTTCATCGACGAGATTCATACTGTCGTCGGTGCGGGTGCTACTCAAGGCGCAATGGATGCGGGTAACTTACTCAAACCAATGCTGGCGCGGGGAGAATTGCGCTGTATCGGCGCGACAACCCTAGATGAGTATCGCAAGTATATCGAGAAGGATGCAGCCTTAGAGAGGCGTTTTCAATCGGTATACGTAGACGAACCCAGCGTTGAAGATACCATTTCTATTTTGCGGGGTCTGAAGGAACGTTACGAAGTTCACCACGGGGTTAAAATTTCCGATAGTTCGGTGGTAGCAGCAGCGATGCTATCGAATCGATATATTAGCGATCGCTTCCTTCCTGACAAGGCGATCGACCTCGTAGACGAAGCTGCCGCTAAACTGAAGATGGAGATCACTTCTAAACCCGAAGAACTCGATGAAGTGGATCGCAAGGTTCTTCAGTTAGAAATGGAACGTCTTTCGCTGCAAAAAGAAAACGATGAGGCTTCTAGGGCGAGATTAGAAAAGCTTGAAAAAGAATTAGCCGATCTCAAAGAAGAACAATCTCGATTAAACGCTCAATGGCAATCGGAAAAAGAAGCGATCGACAAGATTCGTACTCTTAAAGAAACCATAGACCAAGTTAACTTAGAAATTCAACAAGCAGAACGAGATTACGACCTCAATCGCGCCGCCGAGTTACGATATGGCAAGCTAACCGATTTGCAGCGCCAAGTTAAAGAGGCGGAAAGTCAACTAACGGAAAGACAAACCAAAGGATCTTCTTTGTTGCGCGAAGAAGTCACCGAATCCGACATTGCTGAAATCATTTCTAAGTGGACGGGAATTCCGGTGGTTAAGTTAGTCGAGTCAGAAAAAGAAAAACTTTTGCATCTCGAAGACGAATTGCATCAGCGCGTCATCGGACAAGATGAAGCCGTAACTGCCGTTGCAGAAGCGATTCAGCGATCGCGTGCGGGACTTGCCGATCCCAACCGTCCGACCGCTAGCTTTATTTTCCTCGGCCCTACAGGGGTTGGTAAGACCGAATTAGCGAAAGCGTTAGCTGCTACCCTATTCGACACCGAAGAAGCAATGGTTCGCATCGATATGTCGGAGTATATGGAGAAACATAGCGTTTCTCGCCTGATGGGTGCGCCTCCAGGATACATCGGTTATGAAGAAGGCGGACAGCTAACCGAAGCAATTCGACGCAGACCGTATTCGGTTATTCTCTTCGACGAGATCGAAAAAGCACACGCCGATGTCTTCAACGTCATGTTACAGATTCTCGATGACGGACGATTGACCGATTCCCAGGGTCGCGTCGTCGATTTCAAGAATACGATTATCATCATGACTAGCAATATCGGGTCGCAATATATCCTCGATGTCGCTGGGGATGATTCTCAGTATGAAGAAATGCGATCGCGCGTTATGGAGGCGATGCGCAATAGTTTCCGTCCCGAATTTCTCAACCGTATCGACGAGATTATTATCTTCCACGGCTTGCAAAAATCAGAATTGCGCAATATTGTCAAGATTCAGGTCGCACGTTTGGAAAAACGGTTATCCGAGCAAAAACTCTTCTTAAAAGTATCGGAAGCGGCTCTAGACTTCTTGGCAGAGATTGGTTACGATCCCGTTTATGGGGCGCGACCGCTCAAGAGATCTATTCAACGTTATTTAGAAACTGCGATCGCGAAAGCAATTCTACGCGGCGAGTTTAAAGGTGGCGATACGATTTTTGTCGATGTTGAAGATGAGCGATTGAGTTTGAAACGATTATAATCGCGTGGGGCGAATAGTAATTCGCCCCCATTCTCTAAACCTTATGGTATGTGTTGGGTTTTACTTCGTTTAAACTTACAAAACTTCGATCGCCAAGTTCTTTTATCTTGACAAAGCTGGACTTGCGGCGAATTCTGCGATCGCTTTATCGATAAAAGCCGGAATATCGTTAGGGTTGCGACTGCTAATCAAACCATTATCTACTACAACTTCGCGATCGACCCAGTTTGCCCCAGCATTTCTTAAATCGGTCTGGAGTGAAGGCCACGAAGTAATATCAATTAGCTAAATGTTTGCTACAGATAGAGCATCAAGAATAAATGACCATCCGGTTAAAGAAGCCACAACATTTGCACTCATCTGCTGAAGT
>JALOOL010000446.1 GCA_025454425.1 Hydrococcus sp. Prado102
GAAACTTGATTTTATTAGTTCAGTTAGCATAGCTCACAAAGGAAGTAACAAGTTGCTTGCTCAGTCTAGCTGGTAACTTATTAACCCGCAAGTCCCTTAGCATCGAAAATGACGGCCCCGTTACGTTGTTATTAGAAAGATAGAGGAATGGGAGGAGTAGGGGAGGATGGGGAAGACTTTTGAGGACAACGAGGAATATTTACTTTGAACGAAAGAACTTTGAACTTCAGTCCTCTTCTCCGGCATGATAAGAACTGCGAACCAATGGGCCGGAATTAACGCGATCGAATCCTAACAAACGAGCGATTTCTCCGAGGCGATCGAACTCTTCGGGCAGCCAATATTTTTGGACGGGTAAATGTTCTAAGGAAGGACGCATATATTGACCCAATGTAAGGCGATCGCAATTAACGGATCGCAAATCTTTCATCGCTTCAATTACTTCTGCTTCTGTTTCGCCGTGTCCCAACATTAAACCCGATTTAGTAGGAATGCTCGGATCGAGTTCTTTGACCCAGCGCAGTACGTCAAGCGAGCGATCGTATTTTGCCCCTCGTCGCACTGGCCCTTGCAAGCGTTTTACCGTTTCGATATTGTGGTTATAACAAGCTGGTTTTGCTGTAACGACGGTCGCAACTCGTTCTTTTTGTGCGTCTGCTCCCCTTTTTCCACTCCAAAAATCGGGGGTTAAAACTTCTATTTGAGTCTCTCGATTGATTTGACGAATGGCTGTCATGGTTTTAACAAACCAACTCGCACCACCATCGCTCAGATCGTCTCTTGCCACAGAAGTTAGCACTACATAGCGCAATTCTAACAATTTAACGGATTCTGCAACTTTTTGGGGTTCTTCAGGGTCTAATGGCAGAGGAGCGCGTCCTTTATCCACTTGACAAAATGCACAAGCTCGCGTACACGTTTGCCCCATCAATAAAAATGTTGCGGTTTTCTTGGAATAACATTCACCTCGATTGGGACAGCGACCTTCTTCACAAATAGTATGAATTTTTCGTTGTTTGATAATCTTTTGAACGGTCGAGAGTTCGCTAGCTTTGCCAATAGAGCGTTTTAACCAAGGTGGAAGTGCGGCAATTTCTTCGCGCCACTGAGAATTAGAGGAATCGATTTCTGTTGGCATCTATCTGAAGAATATTTTAAAGCTCTACGATATTGATTTCGCGTGTCCTATTGTCCCATGAAAGATACGAGGTGCTAATGTTATTTTTACGCGATCGCAGGGAACAATAATTAGTGTAGACAAAGAAGTCTTTGGTCTGTTGTCTTTAATAAATTCTAAACTAAATGACAGACCACTAAGGACTAACTCGTCAAGCTTATCAATCGCCTTTTTCCTCAAGGAGAATTAATCGTGTCCACTCATAAGGTTCTCGTGATTGATGATAGTAAAGTCATCAGAATGCGTGTTAAAGATATGTTACCTCCTAACACATTCGATGTTATCGAAGCCAAAGATGGTCTAGAAGGCTACAATCTCATTCGCTCCGAAAACCCTAACTTAATTATGTTAGATTTTCTCCTGCCCAAAATGAGTGGCTGGGAAGTCTACCAAGAACTTCAGAAAGAGTATCAACTCAAGTCTATTCCCTTAGTCTTAATGTCGGGTCGCAAAGAAGAGGTAATGGAAAAAATTCCAGAACCTTTCGAGTATTTTTCTTTTGTTGAAAAACCTTTCGACCAAAAACAGTTAGTAGATGCCATCAGAGACGCGATGGCAAAATCGAAGAAGCATCCCAGACCGACCGAGCTTATGGCTGCTGCTAATAATGCTAGCGTAACAATTCCTGGCTCGTCCGATTTGGCGGCGGAAGTTCAGGCTCTCAATGCCAAAGTTGCTCAAATGCAAAATGAAATCGATGGATTAAAGAAACAACTATCTCAGCTTGTGGTCTTTATTAAACAAAAAATTAGATAAATAATTAACCAAATTCAAACAATTCAGCGAGCGGACGCGCAGTGTAATAACTATTCTGTAGAGGCATTTTCTCGAATGTCTCTACTTATTGAGCTATTAACTGACCCTGCGATCGCCGCTAACAACAACCAACTTAAGGTATTTACTCGCAGATCGAAAACAGTTACATCAAATACATTAAATAAAATACAATTTCCAAACGCAAGTAAATAAGTAAAAAGAATTAACCGATCTCTGCTTTTTCTTTTTTGACTTTTTGACCAAATCTCGATCTTTTTTATCGCTAAAAAGATCGTCCAACCCACTAAACCACACAGCAACAACGTTCCTGGAATCCCGATTTCAGCTAGCAACATCAAAAAGAAATTGTGAGGATGTCCCAACCACAAATCCCATTTTGCTTTATACAGAGGCGTAAAATTCCGCAACCCCCAACCCGTCCAAGGACGTTGCACCGTCATATCCCAAGCAAACTGCCATTGAGTCGTTCGTAGGGTCGCCAGAGGGCGATCTGGATACATTTCATCGGACAGACGCGCCCAAAAATAGGTAGGAACGATCTGACGCAACCACTCGCGTCCGGGAGAAGGCCCCCACGAAGCATACAAAATCGTACTCGCAGCCGTAACAGCGCTTAAAACAATCCAGCGCCAACCCAAATAAAAAGCGAAAACGAGACAAGCTAAAAAAGCTAATCCCCACGCATTGCGAGATTTGGTTAAAATTAGCCCAATTCCATCGATAATAATGATTAAGCTTAAAAAGCCTAAAATCCAGATTTTTTTTGGGTAAAGGGGAACCGACGCGCACGCTCCGCGAGCGATTAGCGAGGCGGGAGGAGCATCGAAGGGTAAAGGGTAAAGGGTCAAACTTGAGTGCGATCTTTTCCCTTTCCCGTTGCGTTGCTTTTCCCCAAATTTTGCGATTTGTGCAAAAGGTTTATTATGCTTTAAATTTTGTCGCCATTCCTGATAAGTATCGATCCATAGCCCTATTGCCAGAGCAAAAACAATAACCAGATAGGCAGCTAAGATATTAGCGTACATGAAGATTGAAGACATTCTTCCTTCTGGTTCGCCTCGATCGACTAAACGCCATCCCAATACTTGTTCGATAATCGGAGGACTACTCCAGTGCCCGAATAGCTGCCCTAAACCTAAAATGACGATAGGGAAGGAAGGAAGCACTAGCAACCAAGCTAGCTGCCGCAGTTGTGAGGGGTTTTGAATGAGAATGGTGAAAGCAGTAATTAAGGCAATGAAAGGAACGAAATTCGCCAAACCGAGAAAGGCTTCCTGGGGTTGAAAAGCAAAACAAGATAAAACTATTAGCCACAAACCAAGCAGTAAGAATCCCCGATTAAAAGGAATTGAAATGATGCAGCGATATTGATGCTTCCAAAGCGCAACTAGAGTAACGACTAGCCCAATTTCCCCCATCGCAGGAAAGAATGGCAAAATGAATGCACTCAATTGCGCGCATTGCCAAACCCATTTGGATTGGAGAGTCTGGGGAGTGTGGGAAGACAAAGAAGACAAGGGAGACAAGGAAGACAAGGAAGACAAGGGAGAATTGTTAGTTTCACCCTCTGCCCTCTGCCTTCTTAATTTCGACTTTCGACTTTCGACTTTCGACTTTTTTAACTGGTCACTGGTCACTGATTTAAGCGGGTTCCCAGCATTCGGTGCGAGTTAGGCGAATTTGAGCGAGGGCAAAAATTACCGGAATAATCCGACCGTAGTTAGTTGCGATCGCTTTCCAACCGAGATCGGCTAAAAACCAACCCCAGAGAACGGGGCCGACAAAAGCAAATACGGTGCGAACTGCTCCATAACGGGCGGCATTCGCTGCCATTCCTTGCTTAGCTGTTTGTAGCACTATTTGACTTTGAATTTCGGCTGCTGCGGCTGTGCCTCCCCGAACGAGAGCCGATGTTGCTGCTTGATAGGTAGCAAAGTGAATGGCAAATTGTTGGGCAATTTGTTTGAGGATTAACGGTTTAATAAAAGAATTAACCGCGATCGCGCTGCTTCCTTTCAAAATTATATCGACGGAATCTTGTTTTAATTGAACCAGTAGCGGTTCTGAAGGATTAGATTGCGCGATCGCCCTCTGTATTCGAGCCATAACAGATTTTTTCTCTGCAACGGGTAAGCGTTTCCAAGCTTTGCCGATTAATTTCAGAAAAATTTCCGCTTCGATATCGGTGGTTGCCATTTGCTTTGAATAGGGAATCTTTAAGTAATGGCAAACGCGAATTAAAATTT
>JALOOL010000447.1 GCA_025454425.1 Hydrococcus sp. Prado102
GAAAGTTTTTCATTCCCCATTCATAGCGGAGGTTAATCGGAACGAGCATTCCTGGTGGAAAATTATTTTGAATTATAATTAAATAAATAATTAAAAAAGCTGCTAATAAAGGGCTACTATACAGTAAACGTCGAGAAAAAGAAGAAGGTTTCTTAGTGGGAAATTGACAAGCTAGAAAAATCGCTAAAATAAAAACAAGCGTAAAAGGAAAAGTATAAATCGATAACGCTATAGAAAATTGTAATCCAGCTTCTATTGCCAGTTTTAAAATTTCTTTTTTAGACTTTTGAAGGGCAGAAAAAATAAAAAACAAAAGAATTACAAAAAATGTAACTGATAATAGAGTTATCCCTAATACAAAAAGACCTGCTGCACCAATCGAGCGATTGTAAGTATTAACTTGTGTTATCGTTAAGACACTTGCTAAAAATCCAATAAAAGCCCCAAAACAAATAATTAAAGGATTAAAATCGCTTTTTTGCTTTCTAAAAATCCATAAAGCGATCGCGCTACAACATAACGAAAAAAACATCGCGATCGCAAAACTGTAAGGATAGTCGAGAGGGGCGCGAGGAGATAAAAGCGAAGTCTCAAAAAAAGGATCGAAATACAATAAATTAAATAACCATAAAATTGCCAAGCTTGGAATATTCCAAGCAAAGATCGATACAGTAGTACGAATTTCCTTCATTCAATAAAGATAAGTCAAATGAAGTGGATCTGGAAAAAAGCAACAACTTTACTATCAACATATTACGCTCATATGCTCGAATTTAGAGCCGAGATATTTTTGTGGGCGCTATCGAATTCTTTACCGCTTATTTTAATGGGGGTTTGGACAAAAGCCGCGCAAGAAGGAAATTTTGGGTTTAGTTCGGTTGATTTTGCCCGTTACTTCTTTAGTATTTTTCTTATTCGTCAATTTACGACGATTTGGGTAATTTGGGAATTTGAAAGAGAAATCGTAGAAGGTCAGTTATCCTTTCGACTGCTACAACCGCTCGATCCAGTATGGCATCACGTCGCCAGACATATCGCAGAAAAAATGACTCGCGTCCCCTTGACAATTGCTCTGACAGTTCTCTTTTTCTGGCTTTATCCACAAGCTTTCTGGATACCAAGTTGGAAGGAATTTTTGTTTTTAGCGATCGCAACTGTTGTAGCATTTGCGCTGCGTTTTGTCAGTCAGTACACTTTTGCCATGTTTGCTTTTTGGACGGAAAGAGCCAGTGCGATCGAACAGTTTTGGTTTTTATTTTATATCTTTCTCTCTGGATTGATTGCTCCGCTAGAGGTCTTTCCGCCACTCGTGCGAGAAATTGTTCTGTGGACTCCATTTCCCTATTTCTTGTATTTCCCTGCTGCATTAGCGATAGGCTTTCCCGTTAATTTTCTGGGCGGAATCTTAATTGCATTAGGATGGGGAATTTTATTTTTCTTTCTCAACCGTTGGCTGTGGCGGCGAGGACTTCAGCAGTATTCGGGAATGGGCGCTTAAAAACAGTTATCAGTGACCTGTAACCAGCGACCAAAAACTGGTAATTGTACGGGGGAATGGCAAGAAAACCCCACTGACCTTTGTGGCAGTAATCTGTTACCAGGTTGGGTAGCTTATGTACGGACTGAATACCGTGATTCGGCTACCAACGAATCGCACGAATCTCTAAAGCTATCTGAGTTAATTGAGCTTGTAACTCTAAAAACTTCATCGTTACAGTTTCCTGAAAATTCTAGGCTATTTCAGAAGTATTACGGATAGTCGAGCGAGTATTATTTTGTTGGTTTGCGATCGCATTTATCAAACTAATAAAAGTCAATTAACCATCTCTGCCATGACTTTTGACAATTGGTATAATATCTTCAGGCATAATTGTCATCATCATTTCCTTATTAGCATTGGGAAATTTAGCTAATCTCTTTGCTTGTCTTTTCATGACTGTTTCAAACAAATTCCGAACCAGTCGTCCATTGCCAAAACTTTTATCTTTATTTGCATACATCTCGGTAAACTTTTCTAAAAGTTTTTTCTCTGCTGCTGAATCTAACTGACGATGCTTTTGCTGACAAATAGTTTTAAAAATGGCTAATAACTCATTAGGCAAATAATCTTCAAAATAAAAATATTGAGTAAATCGCGATTGTAACCCAGGATTTGCCTGAATAAATCTTTGCATTTCGTCTGTATAGCCAGCTACAATCGATCGTTAACTTCATCTTTAACTGTCTGCATTCCTACAAGATTATTTAATTCCTGAAGAATGTCTTCTGAATTAAAATAGTTTTCTTGTTTTGTTGGATTTTTAATCTCCTCCTTAAGTTTATAGAGTTCCCATTCGGTATCTGATAATGATGACATCATTTTCTTTTGATAAGCTTTTAGATCCTTTAGAACTTCGTCACGATAATTCTTCATCTTTTTTAACTCCAGCTAGGGCATAAATATAGATTTTCTTCCTTAGTATTCCCCGGCGTTAAAGAAAATTAACATTATGCGTAGAAAAAAATAAGGTGGGCATTGCCCACCCTACTTAATTTCATAGTTTAAGCATTAAATAACGCTATACAAAATGACAAAGCCCAAAACGGCAGCAAACACGATTAACGCATAGAATTGAGCGCGACCGTTTTCGAGGTACTTTAAGCCTTCTCCACTGAGGATAGTCGCTAAACCCGTTAGATTGACAGCACCGTCGATAACGCGATAGTCAACTTCCATGATTTGACGGGCGAGACGACGACATCCTTGTACGAAGACGCGATCGTAAATGTCATCGAAATACCACTTGTTGAGGGAGAATTGATAAAGGGCAGGATATTTCTTGGCGATCGCAGCCGGATCGATTTTCTTGTGAAGGTACATTAGAGATGCGATCGTAATTCCAATCAGCGCAATCCCAATCGAACTGCCTGCCATAATATAGAACTCCGTCCAGTCGAAGTGAACCACTTCTTTTGCCACTTCGCTTGGGGCATGAATAAATTCCTCGAAAGTATTATTCCAAGGTCTACCCACTAAACCAACCAAGACAGAAGGAACTGCCAGAAGGATTAAAGGCAAGGTCATGGTTATAGGAGACTCGTGAGGAGAATCGCTGTGACCGTGAGAATGGGAATCGTGGGCTTCATGTTCCAATTCTTTTACATCCATCGCCCCAGGGCCAAAAGCAGGGGTTGAAGCAGCTAAAAGTCTATCTTTGATAGATTTATCGTTGCCGCGAAATCCGCCTTCAAAGGTCATGAAGTACATACGGAACATATAAAACGCCGTCAATCCTGCGGTAGCCCAACCAACGAACCATAACAAAGGATTTGCCGCAAAAGCAAGTCCGAGAATTTCATCCTTCGACCAAAAACCAGCAAAAGGCGGAATTCCACAAATTGCTAGCGTTCCAATGAGGAAAGTAATCGCCGTAGCAGGCATATACTTCCGTAAGCCGCCCATCATGCGCATATCCTGTGCTAGAACGGGATTGTGACCGACAACGCCCTCCATTCCGTGGATAACCGAACCAGAACCGAGGAAAAGCATTGCTTTGAAATAGGCGTGGGTCATCAGGTGAAATAAGCCTGCGGTATACGCGCCAAATCCCATTGCCATGACCATATAACCCAACTGGGAAATGGTCGAATACGCTAAGCCTTTTTTGATGTCATTTTGAGTCAGGGCAATAGACGCTCCCAAGAAAGCCGTGAACGCTCCCGTCCAAGCAATGACGTTCATTGCTGCGGGAATGGGTTCAAAGACCGGATACATACGAGCGATCAAAAAGACACCCGCTGCCACCATCGTAGCCGCGTGAATGAGGGCTGAGATGGGCGTAGGGCCTTCCATAGCGTCTGGCAGCCAGACATGGAGGGGAAATTGAGCCGACTTCGCTACAGGGCCTAAAAACACCAATACAGCAAATAATGCTGCTAAACCTGCCCCCAACGTTCCAGAAGAGACGAGATCTTGAAGGCGTTCCCCAACAACGTCGAACTCAAAGCTATTGGTTGCCCAATATAAGCCGAGCATTCCTAAGAGTAAGCCAAAGTCGCCGACTCGGTTGGTAACGAACGCTTTTTGAGCGGCATCGGCGGCTGCTTTGCGATCGTACCAGAAACCGACCAGTAAGTACGAACACATCCCCACCAGTTCCCAAAAAATATAAATTTGCACCAGATTGGGACTGATGACGAGTCCCAACATCGAGGA
>JALOOL010000448.1 GCA_025454425.1 Hydrococcus sp. Prado102
AAAGGAATCCAAAACCCCTTCTCTCCACGACCTGCGGGATTGGTATCGAGTGGCGGGAGCGTTGGGTAAATCGCAAGAATATCGCGATCGCATTGTTGAGGTAGGCGGCGAATTGGTAATGGGCGAGTCTTTTTCCGAACGGGCAATGGCAGCGATGAAAGGAGATTTTTCTGCCTATCAAGCGACTTTAAATTCTCTCAAAGAATGGGAAAAAGCAGCAAGAAACTTAGGAAAGTCCGACAAATATTTGGAACGGATTGTTACTGTAACTCGCGAGTTTGAAGTAGGAACGCCTCTGTCGGATCGAGCAAAAGTAACGATGGGGGAAGATGTTGCTTTTTATAACGAACGGTGCGATTGCCCAGAGGGCAGCAGCAAAGCCGATCGCGTTCTTCCATACACTCAAAAGCAACAAATATCTCTTGATGCTTGAAAAATGGCAATTGTGCCATTTACACTGCGATTAAGCCACTGAGTCGTTCTTCTCGCATTTGGTCAACAGCAGTTTCTAGATTATCAATTGGAGTAGATCGAACGACTAAAGCGGTTCCAACTCGGTATACCTGGGGTTCGGCATTGAGTAAATTCTCGATCGCGGCTTTCAAAAAATCTTCGGCACTCATGCCCTGCGCTTCGGCTTGAGCTATCAAGCGAGCTTCTGTTTCTGGGGTTAATTCAACAGTAATTGCCATAGACTCATCCAATCTTTTCTAAAAATTTACTGCTATGCTAAATTTATTAGAGAAGTGCGATCGCCAGAAACAACAATGCAACTAGAAGAATATTTTAACTTTCTTTCTCCTGATGATATACGTCTGAAAGGATCGCGTATTGGCATTGAAACTGTTCTCTATGAATATATTTATCGCGCTCGCACTCCCGAAGAGATTGCTAATCTTTATACTTCTTTAAGTCTCGAACAAGTTTATGCCACTATTTTGTATTATCTACACAATCGAGAGCAAGTTAGTAAATACATGGCTGATTGGTTAGAATGGGGGCAAAAAATGCGAGAAGAACAAAAACGCAATCCTTCTCCTGTCGTGCAAAAACTTATGAAAATTAAAGCCGAAAGAAAAGCCCAAACTAAAATGTATGACACTGCAATATCTGATGGATGAAAACGTCAATCCCGTTTATGCCAATCAGTTGCGAAGAAGATATCCAGATTTAGTGGTTTGGGCAATAGGAGAACCAAATACACCATTCAAAGGAACGTTAGATCCAGAAATTTTGCTCTGGTGTGAATCTAATAATTTTATTCTCGTTACTAATAATCGGACTTCTATGCCCGTTCATTTAGCCGACCATCTTAATCAAAATCGTCATGTTCCAGGGATTTTTATCCTCAACCCTGCTATGAATATTGGTGAAACGATTGAGGAGTTGATTTTTATGGCTGAATGTTCTTTAGAAGCTGAATATCAAGATAAAATCATTCATCTACCTATTTCCTAGTTTTCTTGGCTATAATAGCGCTTTTATGGTTTGATATTGTCAAGCACAAATTCAGAAATTAATGCTGGTATTTTCTTTCTAAGCATTCTCGACGTTGGCAACGAAGTTTGGCTTCAATCGCTGCTAATAATTCATCCATTTCTAAGCCTAGAATATCTAGTCGTTGACTTACTTTTTTGAGATTTTCTACGCTATTTTTTCTGGTTTGTTCGTCGGGAATTTTAAACGATTCAGTCATGATAAGTTCCAAGCTTGATAAAATTCGGGGTAAGAAAGGGTTTGAGCGCAATGCCAAATGACTATGTAGCAAGCATCGAAGCGAACAAAATTATTTTTGTAAGTTTCATATGATAAATATTTTTTCGATGCAATAACAATTTCTGCCATCTGAGGATATTTTAAAATATTCTGTAAACTCCATGCTGCTCGTCGAGGAATAGACAAATTCTCACGAGTACAGATTAACTCAACTAAAGCAGCGAACGCTTGCTGATTGTCTGAGTCAATTTTTGCTAAACTTTCTACTGCTAGCTGGCGGGCAAATTCATCTTTAGAAGTGTTGATTAGCTTAACCAAAGCAGCAATCGCCTGCGGGTTGCCTGGGTCGATTCGCTCTAAGCTCTCTGATGCCTGCCAACGAGAAAATTCATCCTTCGAGTGATGAATTAATTTAATTAAAGAGGCGATTGCTTGCAGATTGCCTGGGTCAATTTGTCCTAAACACTCTGCTGCTAAACAAAGTAATTTATCCTCAGAGGTACGAATTAACTCGACTAAAGCCACGATCGCTTGTGGGTTTCTCATACCAATTTGTTTTAAGCTCTCTGCTGCTCGATAACGGATAAGCTCGCCTTCAGAGGTATGAATTAGCTCAACCAAAGCGGCGATTGCTTGCGGGTTGCCTGGAGCAATTTTTCCTAAACTTTCTGCTGCTATCCTACGGTTAAATCCATCTTCCGAAGTATCAATTAACTTAATTAAAGCAGCGATTGCTTTGGTTCGTTCAGTTCGTAGTAGTGCTGCTATAGCTTCATTTTTGATTGAAGCAAGATATACTAGCCACTGTTCTTTTTCTTGACTGAAATAATCACATCCCAATCGAATAATCTTTTCAACTATTTCATCTGTTCTGGAACAATCTTTAAACTCGGCAATTGCCTCAGCAGCTAGAAAATAAGCTCGATACTCATAAAAGCCTTTATCGGCAATTGCCGTAGTAGCTAGAAAATAAATTGGATACTCATAAAAGTTTTTATCTACGTTATCAAAATTCCACTTGCCACATCCATCATCAAACTCAACCAACGCCTCAATAAATTCATCTTTTTCCTTCTTCTTGACATCTTCCCTTCCCAACCACAGAAAAATCACCTCTTTCCACTGCTGCTCAAAGATGCGATATCGCTTCTCTTCCACTGGTTTATTTACATGACTAAAAGGCACAAAATAATCCCAACCATCAACAGCTAATGCCGCAAAATATTCTTCAAAGCTGGCATGGAAGAACGCATAAACCTTTTCTTCGGTAGAAGATTCCGCCGCAATACCCACATTATTCAACCAACCTAATTGTAGTGCTTTTTCAAATAGAAAATCATCTCCCATTGCTTCGTGGATGAAACTTTCCCGCAAGCGAAAGCGAGTATTTCCCGTATCGATATCTTGAAGTGCCAAACGTCCTAAAGCTTGGTTTAATAACTTTTTTTCCTGATAAGTAATCGAAAAGCGATCGCATTTCCACTTATAAAACTGTTCGACAAACTGAGCATATAATCCCGCTTTAGTTTCAGGCAAATTGCCTTTCTGATGCCAAGAGGCACACAACAAAGTCAATCGCAAAGGGTTTTGAATTAAGTCGCGCAAACGGGCTTTTTCAGGATTTTCTAATTCTGTTTTCAATCTTTCCTTTTTCAGAGCATTGCTGTTACTAAACCAATTATCGATAAACTGATGCACCTGCTGCGGATAATCAAAATCCAATAGGCGATAGGTTTCAAATTCTGCCAAAGCATTCTTATCCGCTTCCCAAACATTGAGACGACAAGTTAAGATTACCCGCGATTGAGATAGCCATCCCCGTAATTGATTCGCAATTGCCTGTAAAGTCAGAATTCCAGAGGTGGCAACTTCATCCACCCCATCCAATAATAGCCAAACTTGTCCTTGTTCGATTTGTTGTCCTAATTCTGTTTTTGCAATGTCTTTTTGTATTGGAGAAATGGCAAGAGATAGCCAAGTTGACTGTAAATAATCCCAGATATTCAAAGTGGTTTGTTGTCCTAAATCTGCCAAAGAAATCCAGATAGGCAGCCCTAATTTTTGCTTTAATACCCAATCGGCAATCGTTTGTAAAAGAGTGGTTTTACCTGTACCAGGTTCGCCAATAAGGGCAATCTGCTTACCCTTTGTTTTTTTTTCTCCTCTGGCTATTATCTGTTCTAGAAATGCCTCATGCTCGAATCGCTGTTTCTCGTCATACTGGTGGGGTTCATATAGCTTTGTGCCTATCTCTGGGTTAATGCCACCTTCTCGTTTATCTGGTTTTTTTCTTTCTATTAGTGCTAGAGGCACATAAATCTGTTCGCGCTTAAATTTAGCATCTTCATCAGCGTGTAGCAGTAAGTTACTACAAAGCATGAGGAGATAAACTTTGTTGTTGCAGTTGTCTGTAAGCTTCAATATCATCCCGCATCGAGGATTTTGCTGGCTCTGAAAGTGGAATAGGTTGAGGAGCA
>JALOOL010000128.1 GCA_025454425.1 Hydrococcus sp. Prado102
ATGTAGCTTTTTAGACTTTGAGCCAGTTAAAAAACATGAAAAATATTTAGGCCAGCGCTTATTACGAGGATTATTTAAATCTAGTTCTGGTAAAAAATATTCTGCTGACCTAAACGGGTCATTGAACATATTAAGAAAAGTAGTTGGGGACTCTATCTTTGATAGAAACTCAATAGAGAGGCTTGTAGTTAGCCCTGTAAGGTTTAAACCTTATAAAGCTGGAAACATTTGATTATGTTTTTAGTAACTATAACCCCGACCTTAAGTATCGAATTAAACTCTTAAGGCAGAGGTCGGAAGTCATAAAAAAGCAGCACTCAAACAGTGCTGCTTTGTGTTTATTTTATTTAGTTTTAACGATATTAAGCTAAAGCTGCCATTCTAACATCGTTGTTTGCCAAGATCTCTTGCAACTCATCAGCATCTACCGTTTCTTTCTCGATTAACATTTGTGCAATTAAATCGAGAACGTGACGGTTGCTAACCAGAACATCCTTAGCGCGATTGTAGGCGCGATCCACGAGAATGCGAACTTCTTCGTCAATCGTTCCTGCCGTTTCGTCAGAAAAATCGCGATCGCTTGCAATATCGCGACCGAGGAAAACGCCGCCACTCTGTCTTCCCAAAGCAACAGGACCGAGGCGATCGCTCATTCCAAAGCGAGTAATCATCTGACGGGCGACTCGCGCAACCTGTTGCAAGTCATTAGCTGCACCCGTGGTAACTTCTTCTTCGCCAAAGATAATTTCTTCTGCGATACGACCGCCGAGGGCGACTGCCATTTGATTTTGCAGGTAAGAACGAGAATATAAACCTGCTTCCATGCGTTCTTCGCTAGGAGTGAACCAAGTCAAACCGCCTGCGCGACCGCGAGGAATAATGCTGATCTTTTGTACGGGGTCGTAATCGGGCATGAGAGCGCCTACTAGCGCGTGACCTGCCTCGTGATAGGCGACTAAGGTTTTGCGCTTCTCGCTCATGACGCGATTCTTCTTCTCTGGCCCTGCTAAGACGCGATCGATCGCGTCGTTAACTTCATCCATCGAAATTTCTGTAAGGTTGCGACGCGCCGCTAAAATTGCTGCTTCGTTGAGGAGGTTGGATAAGTCAGCACCCGTAAATCCAGGAGTCCGACGAGCGATCTTATCTAAGTCAACATCTTTAGCAAGGGTTTTGCCGCGAGCGTGAACTTTGAGGATTTCTTTGCGACCTGCGTAATCTGGGCGATCTACGACAACCTGGCGATCGAAACGACCCGGACGCAACAAGGCTGCATCGAGAACGTCGGGACGGTTAGTAGCTGCAACGACGATAATCCCCGTATTGCCCTCGAAACCATCCATTTCGGTCAGTAATTGGTTGAGGGTTTGTTCGCGCTCGTCATTTCCGCCGCCCAATCCAGCACCCCGCTGGCGACCTACTGCGTCAATTTCATCGATGAAGACGATACAAGGCGCGTTAGCTTTAGCTTGCTCGAATAAGTCGCGGACGCGAGATGCACCGACCCCAACGAACATTTCGACGAATTCCGAACCGGAGATGCTGAAGAAGGGAACGCCAGCTTCGCCAGCTACCGCACGCGCTAAAAGGGTTTTACCCGTTCCAGGAGGGCCGACTAGAAGAACGCCTTTAGGGATTTTTGCCCCAATTGCCGTGAAGCGATCGGCATTTTTGAGGAAGTCTACTACTTCAGCAAGTTCGAGTTTGGCTTGTTCGATTCCTGCTACGTCCCCGAAGGTTACTTGGGTTTGAGGCTCCATTTGCACTCTGGCTCTCGATTTGCCAAAGTTCATCGCTTGAGAACCCGGGCCGCTTTGAGCGCGTCTGAGCAAGAAAAAGAGTCCTACCAACAATAAAATGGGGAAGAAAAGGCTGCTGAGGAAGCGGAACCAAACGCCTTCGTCTTTTTGCGGCTGAACTGCAATATCTACGCCATTCTTGGTCAGAATATCGATTAATTGAGTATCGTTTGGTAAAAGATTGACTAATACTTGCGTCCCGTCTTGTGCGGGAACGATCGCTCTGGTGCGATCGGCACTTAATCTTACGCTTTCTACTTTGCCGCTGGTAACTTCTTTTATAAACTTGTCATATCTCCAAGTCTCTTGCGCTTGGGGTTGTTTGTCTAAAAAGGCTGTTGCTAAGGCAATGACGACAATGGCTAGCAAGGCATACAGTCCTGCATTTCGCCATTTTTTATTATTGTTGTTTTTGTTCACTCGTTGAGCCTCCTAGTAGGCGAGGATAGATAATTGCTATAGATCGGAGCTTGGGGAAATTTAAGCGCAATTTTGTTTGAAATTTCTTCTTGTTAAATTATGTTAACGTTTCTCAGGAAAGATTGACAGGGCTAGTTTTTATTTTATCTAAATCGTCTTTGTCGATCCTAGCAAAGGCTCGATCGGTAATCAATGATGAGGGAATAGGGAACCGGCAACAGTCGGGATTTGAGAAAATGTAAATTATTGGTTAACATGGCGATTGAGATTCATGTCTCGCCAATGACGTATAAGGTTGGGTCGATGCGCACATTGATTTACACTCACATCTTGCACTTCTTCGCAATAGCTGCCGGAGAATTAATTCCCCGTCTCATATATAAAGTCCATAAAACATGGACTTTATATATGAGGCAGCGATAAAACATCGAGGGGCGGACTAATTGAAAAAACTAAAATTTTTAAATAGCAACTTGGGTTATCTAAAAAGTTTGAGGTGGCGTTGCCTCATGTCTATAAAACACGAGGTAACGCCGCCCCATCATCAAAGATTAAGACCCAGATTCCAATCGTCGTCGCCACTCTTCATCAATTTTATCCGATCGCTCGATTTCTTGTTCTAATACATCCTTATCCGTTGAATAAGTAATATCGGCATCTGCAATCACTTTTTGAGCGGCAAATTGACGAGCATAAGCCAATTTTTGTCGTAATTCTACATCGGCATTATTCACTAATTCGGCGCGAGATGAACGTTTTTCATTTCGCGATTGAATTCTACTGTTACGGAATTGAAGCCAAAAATAACGAATGGCAGGAATCGCTAAAAATCCGATCGCATAACCTAATAACAGACCGTGAATAGCGCTGACAAATCCAATTAAACCGCCCGAAACTCCATAGCTACGCAATAATGAAATTAGAATAATTGCGAGAACTAATTGAGTAATTCCTAAGACGAGTGCTAATAAAATCTGTCCGCTTCCCGCTTCGCTAAAACGCCAGATTTTTTCTTTTAAATAAGCGGCGACGGGATACATTTCTTGTCGTTTCGCCGTGACTTGTAACTCAGGGAAGTAATAAATAATTTCTCCTTCAGGCGAGACTTGGGGATAACCATTAAAACGAGCGAGAACGGGTAGAATATAATCTTCGTTTTCGCGGTTATAGACATTGATATTATCTAAATAAGGCGCGATTTGTTGAGCGGCTACCGCACCACCATTGTTGCGAATTACCATGCCAATTTCTTGCCAGCGACGCGCTTCTAAGTCAAAATTGGGGTTGCCATCGCCGAATAAAAACGAGAAAATGGCTTCGAGAAAGTTCATCTGTTTTTGAGCTTCTGAAGCGCCAGCAGCACGCTGTCGGCGTTCGTAGCGATTGCGATCGTAACCGGGATCGAGCAACCAAAAAAGATCCCAAGATGACGGTAGAAAAACAATTCCACCACCGCGACTGCCACCAGAATCGCTATCGCTATCTCGACTAGAAAGGATAATCGCGATCGCAACAACCATTAGTAAGATAGCAGCAATCAAAACAATCCCGAAAGAGATACGAATTATATAAAATAAAACCTTCCAAACCTTTTCCCACCACTCTTTTAGTTGTAGCTGCCAATATTTGTTGCGCAGAATCGAACGAAAGTCTTTGGGAAACAGATAGACTATCTCCCCTACGTCGGATACCTGCATATGTCCGCCAGCATCGGATGCTAGTGCGAGCAACCCTTGCTGTGCTAGATTCACTTCCAAACCAGCTTTTGCAGCTACATCGCCAACGGTGACGCGATAACCCAATTGTTCGACACTTGTCATGATGGCGGGATTGAGTGCCATTGTTTTTGCCTCTCTAAAAAGTCCCTCTTTCTTTCTAGTATAAAATTCTGCCAAGAGTTAGAGATTAACGGAGGCTTCACTTCGCGACTTAACCGCCTCGTTAAAATAGAAAAGGATTGGGAGAGAAAATAATGTTACATCGCGTCGGTAAGCTTTTTAAAAATTGCACGATCTTGTTTGGTACAATTTTCGTAGGAATTGGGATTGTCTCAAGTTCCCTTCCTGCTAGTGCAGCAGAACAAATTATTTTAAGTTACAGCATTCTGCGCGAATCTATTTCGGTGTCTGAGTTGAGAACTTTAGCAGATACGGGAGAAACGTCTTCCTCGCTAAAAAACTATTTAGACAAGGCTAATACCAAGCCAGAGGAACTTCAACAGACGCTGACCAAAGAAATAGAAGTCGATCCCGTTCGACTCTCAAAAATTCTCAATAGCTACCCAGGGGAATTGGTACTCGATCTCGCTAGCGAAGTCATTCAAACGCCTTCGGGTAAAGCAAGTCGAGAATCTCTACGAGGCGCTTTAGTTAGTTCTGCTTTACCAGATGGCAACGTTCGGATTATTGAAGTACTAGAAAACTACCCAACCAATGAAGTTCACGTAGATGGCGATCGCCTGGTCGAACTCTACAATACGATTAATAATGTAGTTGGAAGTGTTTCGCAGATTGAAGATATCATCAATCAACTTTAGTAAGCTAAGGTAGCTAGCGTTTCTCGCAGATAGCGGCGAACGAGTTCGTCGAGGCTCATTTTAGAGACTGTACTAGCATTCTGCTCTTCTTGCCAGCGTTTGAATCCAGAACTAATCGCGATCGCTTGCTTGAGACTTTCCCAAATTTCGCGCTCTTGCTCAAAAGGACGGTTAGGGGAAATAGTTGGGGTTGCCATCTGCTTTATTAATAATTAATCTTTCACTTATAGGATAACCTAGATACTTCGGGTCAGTGCTGTATAGTGTTTTACACCTGTTATATTTTTTTGCGATTTGTTTCTAAAAGTTTGCACGAGTTTAAAGCATGACACATTTACTGCAAGGAGTCAGCGTTTTCCTCGTTGGGATGATGGGGACGGGAAAAACCACAATCGGTAAAATCTTGGCGCAACAATTGAACTACCGTTTTTTTGATACGGATGTTTTAATCGAACGAGTCAGCGGACAATCGATTAACGAGATTTTTGCCTCTCAAGGAGAAGAATCTTTTCGAGAACTAGAAACCCAAGTACTAGCAGAAGTATCCGCATTGACCAAAAGCGTCATCGCTACAGGTGGCGGTATCGTCATGCGTCCCATGAACTGGAGTTATCTTCGTCATGGTTTAGTTGTTTGGTTAGATGCTCCCCTAGAATTGCTAGAGCAACGCTTAGCACAAGATAATACTCGACCTCTGCGATCCAATTTATCTTCTCTGTTAGAAAAACGCCGACCCGTATACGAGCAAGCAGATCTTCACCTCGCGATCGCAGATAATCAAACTCCAGAAGAAATTACTGCTAAGTTGATCGAAAAAATTCCCACTGTTCTCAAATCTCCACCGCTCAATCGATCAGACAAGGGGGACTTTCGGAGACAAGGGAACTTTTGAAGAATATTTACTTTAAACTTTGTTTCATACGCGGAATTTCGCGTCTCTACTTTGAACTCCTAACTACTGAACTACTCACTTGTTAATTAAGTACATTTGTACTATAATAGTGAGAGAAATATCGATCGCAAATGAGGATTTTATCCATGACTCATCATTTCGTTTTAACCATTCATCCCCAAGCGGAATACGATTGGGATAAGTGTATTTTGAGAAATCCCATTACTGGCGAGCGTCCCGATTTCACTGAGATTATTGCTCGAACGGTTGGCAATGAAGCGGGTTCGTACCTAATCTCTGTCAATGTCGAAGTACAAATTCTAGAAAAAGCTGCAACGGGACAATCTGAAACCGTTGCTCGCAATCTACCAATAGGAAAGGGTGCGGTCGCATCTGTCAATCAACAGAAACTACTAGCATCATAATGATATTTAGAATGCTAGCGATAACAGCCAAACGCTTATAGACTTAAGACTATCAGAATTATTGAAAATTGTAATCTACTAAAGTTGAAAAACTAAACAATATTTCTACATACTAGTTAACATAGATTACATTCGCTCCTACCCTTTTTTTCTGGGTCAAGGATTAAGTTTTTCAGAAATACTTCAGTTGGAGACAATTTTATGAAACTTAAGTCTTCTTTGATGGCGCTTGTATCGGCTAGCGCATTGGCTGGTGCATCGACGATATTATTTTCTAGCGAAGCTCAAGCCTGTTTTTTAGAGAAACTCAAAGGCGATGCAAACGCTTCTGCTCCCAACAATTCTCCTAATTTAACCATCAAGCAGCCCGACTTTAACAAGCTAGCCATTATCGGAGGTTCTATTGTTACCCTAGCAGGATTGTCTGTCGGCGGTATGGCACTGAAAACGCGCTTGTCACAAGGCGCTAAATCCGTTTCAACTGACGTTCCCCAAACTGAACCTTCCACTAAAGAATCTTTTGCACCGCCTAGCTTTGCAATTGTCGTACCTCCAGAAGCACTAACTGCTTCTAGTTCCATTGAGGGAGCTTCTGAGTTAAAGCACCCAGTAACAAAATAGTCAAAGATTTTGTATCGCCCAATTTTTATCCTCTTTTTATCCTTTAGCAACAAAAGCTAAAGGTTTTTTTTTACAATGGATTCTGCGGAGAACCCTTTTTTTGTTTGAATTAACTTAACATTAAAAATTTTCATGACCGAAAACGATTTGGTCACAAGCCCCAAATTCATCCGTAGCGAAAATCCAAAATCCAAAATCGAAATGACAGCCACACCTATTAACAAGCAACCAGGATTAGCGTCTCATCTCATTAATGGCATACTTTCCATCAAACCTTTAGCTAACTTAGCCAAATACCAAGCCCGTAATATGATGATTAAACGGGCAGAAAATTTAGGAATCCCGTGGCGCGACACTGTAAAACAACTATCGTCTATCGATTGGGAAGCTGAATTTCAGCAGATACAAAATCCTCAATTAACTTATCCCGAATATTATGAGCGATCGTTTCACGGTTACGATAAAGGTCATCTGTGCTGGGATGCTGCTTTTGAATTTGAAGTAGCGGCTAATGCCGTTCATGCTAGTCTTTGGACTGATGCGGGTGCTAAAGGCGATCGCAAACTCAGACAAACTTATCACGATGTCGTGAAAGCGCAACTTCTTATCAAACCGGAAAATATTTTAGATTTGCACTGCACGGTAGGAGTTAGCACTTTTGCACTGCAAGAGGTTTATCCTCAAGCTAAACTGACGGGGTTGGATTTTTCTCCCTATTATCTAACGGTAGCGCGATACAACTCGCAACAACGTAACGCTCAAATTGATTGGGTACACGCACTCCCCGAAGCGACTGGTTTACCAGATGCTTCATTCGATTTAGTTTCTGCTTTTTTGTTGTTCCACGAAATGCCACCAGAAGGCACTCGGAAAATTTTTGCCGAGGCACATCGTTTGTTGCGTCCAGGCGGACATTTTACTTTTATGGATATGAATCCTCAGTCTGAAGCGTACAAGAAAATGCCACCTTATATTTTGACGCTACTAAAAAGTACCGAGCCTTTTCTCGATCGCTATTTCGCTTTGGATGTCCAGCAAGCTTTGATTGAAGCAGGATTTAAAGAACCTACCATTACTCAAAACAGTCCTCGCCATCGTACCGTTATTGCTCAAAAATAGGTGATTGGGGACTGGGGATTGGCGATTGGGGTTGTTTCCTAATCGCCATCTTCGATTCGTACGCCGTTATTTTTGTCCGCCATGGCGGACAAATTATCGAAAACGGCATTGGTAAAGTACACTTCGCGATCGCAACTTCATCGAGATTATCAATAATTATCCTATTAACATCGTATTTATAAGCGCTATAGTTACTAATTTTAAGGTTCGATTAAGCCCCAAAGTAGGATTGCACAGATAAATCCCGATCGGCCTAGTAAGATATATTTAATTCGCTTCATGATGCTAAAAGTTCTTTTTTAATCGTCAGATAACGCTCCTCAATATCTTTTTTGTCCAATTCTTCGGATATGGCTTGCTGGCTATCGCGTCTAATCATTTCGGCATGGCGCAAGAGGACTTCGCGCTCTTTTTGAGTTGACGTGTAACGAGCGACCGTTGCGATCGCTTCTAACAAACGAATAGTTACTGCAACATCGCTTTTGCCGTACTGTCGAATCTGGTTAAAAGCCGTATCCACTAACCCAGCAAACGTTACTCTTTTGGCAACGAGCCGAAGGTTTTTATTATCATCGTAGCGGTAGGAAGAGGGAAAATTTCTTTGAGCTAGGCGAGCTAATCCCGCACCCAGGCGATCGATACAGCGAATCGCAGTAAACGGGTCGTTAATGCCTGGAGAGATGGCACGTAAGGCGATTTCAACTAATTGCTCGATGGGAAACTCTACATCCTGTTGCTCGGTTCGTTCCTTCCCCAAAATAAAAGCATTGTCGAGCTTTTTTATGAGTTTTCGCGTGACATTTTCTTTGGGATAAACTATCATCAACTCGCTGTCTTTGAGGATAAACTTTCCCGGTCGATAGTTGAGGTGCAATAGCAGGTCATACTGACAGGCGAGTTTCATTAATTCTTCATCGTCGATCGCTTGCAAATAACCATTACTCTTCGCTTTCACTCCATAAGCATTCGAGTCGAAATCGTCTGGAATTTCTTCTACTGGTTGCTTCAATTGGGATGTACCTCGTCCGATTTTTTCTGGAAACAAACGATCGATCGCGCGGTCTAAATCGTCACTCGTTTCTGAAATAACGTGCGACACTTGAATAATCGTAGATGCGTGATGGATAAAGTAGATTAATACTCCTATCGAAGCGATCGCTAGCACTATAGCCACGGTAACGGAAAGCTGCGGCACAAATTTATCGTAATCGTCTCCGTCTCCCTGGATGGTTCGCAATACGAGCAACGAATAAATAAACGTACCGATAAAAGTGCCCAGAACAACTTGATTGCCAGTGTCCTGCATGAAGTTACGCATCAGTCGGGAACCAAAATTAGAAGCTGCCAACTGAAGCGCCACAATGGTAATAGAGAAAACCGTCCCAGCAACTCCTATGGTCGAACTGGCTACCGATGAAAGCACCTCACGCGCACCATTTGCCCCACCAGTATAAATCCAACCCCATTTTTCTAACGGGCCGTAATAACCTTGGCGATCGAGCCACAACATCGTAAATGCTAGCGCGATCGCGACCCCTGCAAAGATGCTTGGCAAAAACCAATAACTAGAATGAAGCGAGTCCCAAAGTTTACCGAGTTTTGCATTTTTCATCGTTTGTCGTTACTACTGCTACCGTTTGAGGGCGATCGCATTTGTGCTAGTTTTATAAGAGAATCACCAATGCTGCGTGGTTTTGGAACTTCTTGCTGCCGACCAGCCGGCCATCCTTCCCTTTGTCGTGCGCGATCGCCATCTGTCTCTTCGGTTTGGTCGTGAAATAAGATTTGTTGGGTGGGGAATGGTAGGTCGATTCCGGCTTCTGTTAGCTTATTTTTAATTGCACTCAATACTTTGTCTCGCGAATTCAAATCGTCAATGCGTCTTGGCGGTTTAATCCACCATCGGACGCGAATGTTGACAGTACTCTGAGCCAAATCTATAACTAGCACGTCAGGCGCAGGATCTCTAAGAACGGTATCGATGCCCTCAAGTGCCTCTAGAATTAATTGTTTTGCCCTATCTATATTGTCGCCGTAACCAATTCCTACATCGTATTCCATTCGACGACTTTCAAAAGCCGTGTTTACAGTGACTGAATTGGTAAACAATTCGGAATTGGGAATCACAATCCGACGACCATCATAAGTTCTAATTGTCGTGGCGCGGGTTTGAATATTTTCTACCGTTCCTTCATATTCTTTGAAAACAATTTGGTCGTCAATTTGGAAAGGTTCGGTCAAAAGAATTAAAATTCCTGCTAGGAAGTTCTGCAAAATGTCGCGGAAAGCAAAACCGATGGCAACACCACTAATTCCTAATAATTGCACCAAATCTCCGGCTCGAAAAGTTGGGATAACAATCGATAAGGAGACAAATAAACCGATTAGAATAACGATTCCTTGGGCTAATCGTCCTAAAACCATTCCCAGATTTCTCGCTTGTCGATGCCGCCTCGTGAGGCGTTTAACAAGCATCTTCAACCATCTAGCGGCGAAAAAAAAGGCGATGAATGCGATCGCGGCTAGAACAATATTTGGCAGCAAGACAATGAAACCACTAAGCATCCCCTGAATTTTTGCCCATGCTGCTGCAATTGATTCTTGGAAATTCATGGTAGGCGATAATTTTTGACAGACTTATTTTCTAATTTTTTAAGAAAATATTGCTTAGTATAATTAATAACGCTAATTTTTAAATCTCTCTTAAGTCAGTAAAATAAAGCGAAAATCAGTCAGTAGATAGAAGTATTTTTTGAGTGGTCAACAAGAATCTATCGCTTTTTGTTTCTAATCGATCGTTAAAGGGAATAAGGTTTTGAATTTTGTTGCCCGTCGCGATCGCTATTTTCAACTTGAAGTGGTGGAAATCCAACAATATTGTAAGTTGTTGTCGCAATGCCAATTCCGGCTTTATCGAAAGCTTTAAGAATATCTCGACTGACCGCATCTTTAAGATCTCGAATTGCTCGCTCTCTAACAACAAAACGAACGCTAAGTTCTAGCCAATTGTTAGTAATGCGATAGTAAACTTTAGGTGTTAAGTCGTGAGAATGTAGAAAATAGCGATCGCGCATGATTTTCAAAGCTTCCCGACTCATTTCGTTAATGCGTTCGGTGTGGCGCTCTGCACATTCTAATAAAATTTGCTCGGCGCGATCGCGATCGGCGCTATAAGAGATGGGAATGCTAATTTCTTCCCACAAAAAAGGAAAATCTCGCGTATAGTTATAAACTGGCTCCTCAAAAATGCGATCGTTGGTGACAGTAACAATGCGTCCGGTGAACTGACGACTTTTTACCCAACTTGAAGAATTTGTTTGCTCAAAAGAAGGCGGTTGTCCCATTTCCATAATCGTTGTCTGGATAAAACCCAAACTAATAACATCGCCGCGCACGCCTCCCATTTGAATGCGATCGCCGACACTGAAAATATTGCTGCGTAGAATCGTAAAATAGCCAGCCATAGCCGTAATCACTTTTTGTAGGGCAAAAGCGACCCCTGCCGTCACCAATCCTACAACCGTGGCGAGACGATTGGGATTGTCGAACCAGATGGTTAGCAAACCTAAAATTAATAGTACGGTTGTCGCAAGATTAAGTCCCTGTCCCGTCCAAAACCAAATCCGCTCGTTATGCGGTCGGCGCAACAATTCTCGCGTGAGATTATTAACGATGCGACGCAGCAACCAAAGTAAAATCAGGAAGACTAAAGTTAGAAAGACTTTTAGCCAGATTTCGCTACTAAGACCAATAAAATTGAAAATCTGCGGCAACGAGCGCCTCCTTGCTTCGCTAACTTATTGACGAATTGGTGCTTCGAGAACGCTAACATCGACGAGCGGCGTAACGTTAAATCCCCCTTCGAGTAAATGCTGTTGAATGGACTGCATAAGACGTTGGCGAATCTCTTGAGAGGATGCCCTGACACCTGCTTGACGTTGGACGTATAAAGTAACGAGCAACGTATTTTGACTTTCGATATTGGGAGCAGTGAAGCGGACATTCGCTTCTAATAGTTTTGCTAGACGGCTCTCATTGACGACTTCTTGAATTTCTGCATTGGCGCGTTGGGCAATGCTGCTGCGTTGGAGATTAGGGGTAGTAAAGAATTGCCAAGTCAACAAACCTACTAGGGAAAGAACCGTTACGGCTAGAGCAACTGGAACTACCCACTTTTTTCCACGTCCATAACGAGCGCCACGGGACGACAGTCCATAAGTACGAAACACCAGCGACGCTGATAAATTGATGCCAACCAGTTGCAGCAACAGCAGAAACAACCCGTTAATAGCCATATCCCACCTACCCATCGCACTTGCCATGCCTACGAGAGCCGCAGGTGGTGCTAAAGAGACGGAAACCAGCATTCCAACGGCTGCACCCGATACGAGGCTACTTCTTTCCGATTGAACGAGATTGAGAGCGCCCGCCGCACCTGAAACCAAAGGAATCAGAACCGCTACCGCCGAAACCGAATTTGTAGCTAGCATTAGTTCGGTAACGACTTGTTGTTGCAAAATTAAACTGAGCGCCCAACCTATTACAATTGCAACCCCCAAGGCGGCAAAATATCGCAGCAAGCTGCGTTTGAGTAAAGTTACATCTCCCCTGGCAGTAGCGATCGCAACGTTCATTGCCGGGCCTGCAAAAGGCGCAATCAGCATGGCAGCCACGAGAAGATAATTAGTATTCGTAAACAAACCAATCCAAACTACAACACCCGCCGCTGCTGCGTATCCCAAAAAGCCTTTCCAAGAGCCAACACTTTGCAAACCAGCCAGAAAGATTTCAATAGGACTGCGAGGTTCTACGCTGGTTACTTGTTGCGGTGCTTCCTCTGCTGGCGGTTGTAAAGGCATTACTCCACGCGGAATCAGTGTTACGCGGAGTCCTGAGAACGCCTGTAACTCTCCCAACAATCCCTCAACTTTACTATTAGAGATGTGAACGATCGCCATATCGATCGCTCCATCGCTCCCTATTGCCTCGAATTGTGCTAAGTTTGCACCGTCGTACTTTTGAGCGATTTCGAGAACTTCCTTGCCTTTGCCGTGCGGCACTTGAATTAGTAGTTGGCGCATTTTTTCTCAGCCCGATCGCCAAATGATTTTAAATCATTTATTAATTAGAATTTAAGTTGGTTATTATTTTTGAAAAATGGTAATAGCATTTTGACTTTTAAATGTTTTGAATACATCAGTCTCAGGTTTTAGAAATTGTTCGTGCGATCGCGCAGACAAGTTCAATTCTCTTAAATTTGGTAGTACCAGAACGGATCGCGATCGTGTAAAACGATATACTGACGAGGAAGACGCGCGATCGCACCTTGTTCTTCAAATTCTTTGAGCAGCCGCGTCACCGTTACTCTGGTAATGCCAAGAATTTCAGCAATTTCTTGATGGGTTAGGCGCAAGTCAATGGCTTGTCCTCCTTCTACCTGACGACCAAATTTTTTAGCCAGCCAACCCAGCAATCGCAGCAGCGAAAGATCCACGGGACGAGCGTGTAAAATCTCGATAAATTCTTGAAGCTGCTGAATTTGTCGAATTAAAGCTTCATTAATGCGATCGTGTTGGTTAAAGGGCAGTAAACTTGCTTCGCCAAAGGTGAGACATTCGATATGAAATGGATCTGCTTTGGATAAGGCTGGCGAAACGACATCCCCTACACCCCACAATCCTAGCGTGACGTAAGTGCCATCTTCTCGCATGGTCAACGTGCGTACCGCCCCAGATTCAATTTGCCACAGACAATCGGGTCTTAGTGGAAGTCGAGTGCGGCGATCGAAGCGGCGCAATCTTCGACCAATTAATTCAGTCGATGCAGATCCAGATACATTCATCAAAATTAGCCTAATTATCAAAAGTCTCTATTTCATCTCATCCATTAATCTTAAATCATAATTGTTTTTAAATTAAATTTAAATTGTTTTATATTTTCAGGATCGAGAAATTATGTATCAAATTTCAGATTGTAGCTCTGTCTAAAATAGTTATCGAATAGAACCTTGTGCTACCTATACGCCTGCATTCGATCGCGTTGGGGTAATTGGAACCTTTGTAGACCTTGCACATCGACGACAGGGTGTTGGTAAAAGTTTATTTAAGGCGACGTTTGGCGATCGCTCGTCCCTTTAAACTGTAAATGTTCTAGTTGGTGGGAAAGTCCGTTAACTCCTGGTTTTTCGTTGCGCGATCCTACCCGATACCAAACCTGTACGCTGACGACGGGTGCGGTATGGACTTCCTTGGTCAATACGGTTAAACCGTTGTTTAATACAGTTTTACGGACTCCTTCCACGAGTGCGCTAGCAGATACGGGAACGACGTCTGTTGGGGTTGCGGCATTGATGCGATCGCCTGTAACCATCACCAGACTAGCTACCAACAAGCTAATTAATAGACCAATAATCAGGGTTGGACGAATTTTCGAGAAAAAACGCATAATAATTTGCAAACCAACGAAATTTTATTTTGTACTTAAAATTATTTTCAAAAAGCGATCGCTCTCTTTTATAGGAAACGTGGCGACTCAAAAAGCGATTATAACAATTTTGTTACAGAATATTAAAAGGACTCTTCATTCTAATTTTAGTCATAATGTCAGCATCTACAACACCCTCGCTCAGTGCCAATGCTACTCCTAAAACCTGGACTTGGAAAGGATACCCAATTTGCTATCAAAGTGCGGGAGAAACTGGCCCTGCGGTAGTCTTAATTCATGGTTTTGGTGCTTCTTGGGGACATTGGCGCAAAAATATTCCCATTTTGTCGCAAACTTGTCGTTGTTATGCGATCGATCTAATTGGTTTTGGTGGATCTGCAAAACCAACTCCTGGCGTAGAAATTAACTATACCTTTGAAACATGGGGCGAACAAGTTGCAGATTTTTGTCGAGAAGTCGTTGGAGATTCCGCCTTTTTAGTTGGGAATTCGATCGGTTGTATAGTTGCCATGCAAGCTGCGGTAGATAACCCCGATTTAATTTTGGGAGTTGCTTTGCTCAACTTTACTCTACGATTATTACACGAGCGCAAACGAGGACAACTGTTCTGGTACGAAAGCTTCGGAACATCTATTTTACAAGAACTTTTGGGGAATAAATGGCTCGGTTCTTTATTCTTTAGCCAAGTCGCTCAACCACAAACAGTTCGTAGGATTTTACGACAAGCATATTGCCGTCAAGAAGCCGTAACCGACGAACTCATCGATATGATTA
>JALOOL010000008.1 GCA_025454425.1 Hydrococcus sp. Prado102
AAGTTTATGTAGAACAACAACTCGTTACTAAAAATCAGCTTGCGCAAGCGCTACAAAATTATCGCCAGTTTAATCCTAACGGGCGCATGGTACTTTATGCCCCCAGAAATGCGACTTATAACGAAGTAATTCAAGTATTAGATAAGCTCAAGCAAATTGGGGGCGATCGCGTTGCACTTGCTACTTTACCTGGCGAATCGGGATTGCCACAAGATAATACCAATCCAGCGTTTCCCAATAACCAACTTCCTTCGGGGAATAATTTTCCTGGAGGGTCTTTTAATACTCTGCCTCAGAATCCGCCCTCCAACGTCAATCCTGGGTTAGGCTCTCAATCAAATCCTTATGCTCCGGCGCTTCCCGCTCCTCCTGCGACTTCTAATATCGCTCCTGGAAATAGTCAACGCTAAGAATTGATTCGACAATCGAGTAATTGTTCTTCTAAGGCAGCGATTCGGTTGTACGCAGCGGTTAATTGAGCAGTCAGCCGTCGAATTTGAATATCGGAAGAAAGGGTTTGTTCGCTTTCATTCTGATAGCGACTTAGCCCTTCGCTGCCATCGACTAATATATCTTTGTGTTCTGAAAGCGACTGAAATATGCCGTTGCTGCGAGCGCTGTTAAACTGCGTTTTACTCGATAATGAGATCGTTTCGCTTTCACCTAGCGAGGGCTTTTCTAGACTTAAGGCAGTGATGCGATCGCACAGTTGCTCGACCAGACCGTAAAGCCGATCGACTTTGCGATCGAGTTCTGTAAATTGTTGTTGTTGCGTATCCATTAGATAACCTAACTACCTATATCAGTTCTTTCTTTCAATCCTATGAGCTACCCATTAAAAAGTTTAGGGATTCCCGATTGATTTAACGATTGCTTCATCACTCTTAATTAAAAAATACACGTTTCTCATAAAGCTAATCGGTGCTGTTTTTGGTTTAATTTGACGTATTTTTGGGTTCGTTTAGCATTTTAGCGAAATTAAAAATTTTATTTTACTCTTACAATCGTTAAAATCGGCTTTTTGAGTCTTATTTAGAGAAGTCAACCAAGCTTTAGGATGGGGATTTTCTAGGTAATTTTACGTTGAGAAGAAATTGTTGGAATAAATTTATGCTTAGCCGTCGTTCTTTTTTAATTGGTAGCGCGACAATCGCGATTGCTCAAGGGTTGTCTGGGTGTAGCGATGGAAAAACTCCTTTAAATGTTTTGTTACTTAAAGGCTCGATTCCCCCGCAGCTAATCGGCGCATTTAACAAGCAAATGTCTTCAGAAAAAACGATAAACTTTAAACCCGAAGCTCAGTTGAAAGATATCTTAAGTTTGCTTGAAAATTGGCAGCAAAAACCTGAAGATAATGAAGGCTTGCACGAGCGAATTCCTTTTATTAATAGATCGGCAACTGTTAGTGCTAGTTTAGTCACATTAGGAGACTATTGGTTAAAAGAAGCAATTGCTAAAAAATTAATCGAGCCTTTAAACGTAACAGATTTAACGGGATGGCAACAATTACCCCGACGCTGGCAAACTTTAGTTAAGCGCGATGGAAGCGGTAATTTGGATGAAAACGGTCAAATATGGGGCGCTCCTTATCGCTGGGGCAGTACGATAATGGCTTATCGTCAGGACAAATTTGACGAGCTAGGATGGAAACCGAGCGATTGGGGAGATTTGTGGCGAGAAGAATTGCGCGATCGCATTTCTTTACTCGATAACTCGCGAGAAATCATCGGACTGACGCTCAAAAAACTCGGTCATTCTTACAATGAAAAAGATTTAAGTAAAATCCCTAACTTGCGATCGCAATTATTAGCACTTCAAAAACAAGTTAAATTATACAGTTCGGATCGCTATCTCGAACCGTTAATTCTGGGCGATACTTGGCTGGCGGTAGGATGGTCTAGCGATATATTAGGAATAACTTCGCGTTATAACGAAATTAAAGCAGTCGTTCCGCGATCGGGAACTTCTCTATGGTCGGATGTGTGGGTAAAACCTACTTTAGCTAAAGAAACGAGCGATTCTGCGGATAAGTCAGCTTTATTGAAGAAATGGATCGATTTCTGTTGGCGAACTCAATCGGCAAGTCAAATTTCTTTATATACCAATGCTGCCTCACCTAGAATTTTTGAACTAAAAGCCAATGAGTTACCCAAAGATATTCGTAATAATCCCCTATTGCTAGTCGATGCTTCAATTTTCGACAAAAGCGATTTTCTCTATCCCCTTTCCGACCAAACGCAAAAGCAATACGAACAGTTATGGAAAGAAATGCGGGAGCGTCCTTCGGAAGACAAGGAAGACGGAGAGACAAGGAAGACAAGGAGGACAAGGAGGACAAGGGAGAATATTTACTCCTGAACTCCTAAACTCCTCACTGATTACTGATTACTGATTACTGATTACTGAAAAGGGCGCACGCCATGCGCCCCTACAGCAATTTAACGTTTAAAGATGACAGAAAGATTGTTGGCTGGCATTTGGACGATTTCTAGTAAGTTTAAACCTTGAGTATTGGCGACCTCGATGACATCTTCCAGGTTGCGGACTCCCCATTCTGGATTTTGAGCGCGTAATGACTCGTCAAAAGCAAAATTGCTGGGTGCAGTGTGTTCTCCGCCTCGTTTAAACGGGCCGTAGAGGTACAGAATGCCTCCAGATGGTAATAAACGTTTTGCGCCTGCCATCAGCCCTAAACACGCCGACCAGGGAGATATATGAATCATATTAATGTTTGCGATCGCGTCAATTGAAAGATCTGTTTCTTCGATTGACCAAACTTCATCTTGCACGTTAATTGCCAGCGGAGGATGTAAATTATCTGCCGGACTGTATTCTCGCCACGCCTGAATGCTTGCGAGTAAGACGGGATTGTGGTCGGAGGGAATCCATTGACGCGGACTGAGGCGCGGTGCAAAAAAAATGGCGTGTTCTCCGGTTCCGCTGGCAATTTCTAAAATGTTGCCACTGGGGGACAAAACTCTCAATAAAACTTCTAAAATAGGTTCTCGATTGCGTTGCGTAGCAGGTGCATACTGTCGTGCATCTATCGGCGTATCCATAAAACGCTTAAGTCAATTTTATCTTTAAACATATGACATTTCACATCCGTCATGCAGTTCCTCGCGATTGCCCAAAGGGCAGCGCCAAAGGCGATCGCAAAATTTTAGTCAATTTTATGACTCAATTGCAAGAATTTGAAAGAACGCTACACCCAAATCGCAGCGATGGCAGACTTATCGGTAGCGACCATCTAGCCTATTTAGAACGGCTTGCGATCGAGCAAAATGGGTGTATTCTGGTGGCTGAAAGTTTGGGAGAGTTACTTGGTTTTCTCGTCTGTTTTGTGGAAGAAATAGACGCGGGAGATAAACATATTATCGAGCAAGAATGTCGTTTTGGTTATATTTCCGATTTATATGTCCTTCCTAAATCGCGAGGACAAGGAATCGCTACGGCTTTGATTCAACAAGCAGAGGTTCATTTTAAAGCTTTGGGATTGTCTACTGTCAGAATTACTTTTTTACACAATAATTATCTGGCACAGAAATTTTATGAAGATATCGGCTATCAACCTTATGAAATAATTTATGAGAAGCGGTTGTGCGATCGCTAGTCATCGACTCAATATCAATGTTTTTATTAATGGAAAATTATATTCATGGTTACACAACCCAAGAACAACAACGTTTAATCGACCAAGCCATGTATTGGCGAGATAAATTGATTCTAAGAAATAGAGAATTTTTTAGAAGCGATCGCGTATTAGAAATTGGTTGTGGTGCGGGAGCAGTTTTAGGAGTATTAGGTCAAACTTTTCCTCAGTTGCAATTAGCTGGAATCGATTTACAAGCCTCTCAAATTGCTTATGCTAGCAAGTATTTAAAAAGTCTTGGCTTTCCCGATGTTGACCTTCAAATTGGCAATGCTTCTCAACTTCCTTGGGATAATGAAAGCTTCGATCGCATTTTTAGTATTTGGTTTCTCGAACACCTTTCTCATCCTGAGAATATAATAAAAGAAGCTTATCGCGTCCTTAAACCCGATGGCGCGATCGCACTCACTGAAACTGATTATCGAACTATTTTAATTTATCCTGAGTCGGATGATTATCAATATCTACAAGCTGCTTTGTGCGAATTACTAATTCAATCGGGAGGCAATCCTTATATTGGTAGAAGATTGGGATTGTTATTACAAAAAGCTGGATTCAATCGAGTTCAAAATATCCCAGTGCCTTTTCACTATTTTCAGAAAACCCATAGTCAAGAATTATTTGATTTTATTGAATATATTTATGCTTGGCTAGCACCAACCCTGCCACAAATGATTAATAAACTAGGTAAGAACGAAGAAAAATTGCGATCGGGATTAGAATTTTTTCGCAATCTTCCAAATTTAGAAGAGAGTGCAGCTAGTATTGTTGTTTATCAAGCTTCTGCAATCAAATATAGCGAGTCTAAATGAATCGTAAAGCTGACGGGATGACAAGCCCCAGTAAAGCTTTGATATGAATAGATTTAGGGCGATTTATGAGGAAAAAATATCGGTCTAGATTTGTTAATAAGACCGACTAGAAAATAATGTTACCTGAATTTTATCTTAAATTACGAATTACGAATTAATTACCATGCCATCATCATTAAACTGGGAATCTTTTCTCCGTCTGCATAAGCGGGACGAACTTGGTCGTAGATATCAGGATATTTTTCGGCTAATTCGACTTCGCTGAGGTTAGCATGAAGCAATTCGCCGTCTTTGTCTTTGACGGAATATCTCGCAGCGTCTTGTCCTTGAGAAATAACAACTGTGCGATCGCGCATTACTAAACGAGCAATCGTCACATCATCATCGGCTCGTACTGCGGCAGGTAAAAGAAGACTGGAAGCTACAATTGCAAACGTAACAGCTAACTTGCCAAACACGACAACTCTCCCTATTTTATTTCTATGTTAGCGCAAATAATTTAATAGTTATCAGTTTTATGGCTTATGTTGAAAAAAAGGGGGTTAACGTCCTTGTGCAAAATAAACAATTTCTGAAGCAGAAACATCAATTGCTGCTCCATAGAACGTTGGATGTTCCCATTCATATGTTGGTGCCCCTCTAGTATCTTCTAAAACCAAAATTTCATAGGTAAGAGGAAAAGCACTACGATTCGGTTTCTCCTTACTCACGTAAAAAAAATAGATAATAGGTATGCGAATAGTGGTAAATCCATTATTAGTGGTTTCTAATGTTGAGCTATTATTGGGAGCGCCAGGGATATATTTACGTTTAGCTGCATAACGGAATTGAGCTTGCAGAGTTTTGATGTTTTCTGGAGGCAATTTCATCCTTAACTGAATAATATAGAATTTCGCAACGAGATTCCTTTTGTTTGGCTTGCGATTATATAGCGTTTCTCACCCTACTGAAGTATATTCAGCGTAGGGGCGAATGACCATTCGCCCCTAAAGATGTGCCTCACCAGCTTAAGAATTGCTATACTCCCCATACCAGTGAATAAAATTGCGATAGTTTTTTCTGACTTTCAGGCATTCTTTGAGTTTTTTGTCTATTTTTACCTTAGCTGTTCGCTAATTTTAAAATACTCTAAATTAAGAATTGAGTTGTTTGAAAAGTTGGGGATAAATAATCAGAAAAAATCCCCACCATAGAAGGATGGGAACGGATATTCCGATCGCAATCCAAACAATCTTAGTTAATAGCCAACTTGCTGCTATTATCGCTATTCCAGTCAGTAAAATCGACCAAGGTTGACACCACCAAGGTTTATAATCCCAAACATTCAAAGATTTTGTGGTTTCTCCCGATTTTTTATTGCGATCTTCCAACGTCATTTGATTTTTAATTAATGTATTAAAAGCAAGATAAAGACTGTTCGATCGATTAATTTAAGATTTTTTCATTGCCTGTTTAACCAAAGTACTACCAAAATCCCAAATCGTACCGGGATAGCGATGACAATCGGCTAAAACATCTTCAAAAGCACTAACAAACATATTAACTTCTTGCTCGGTAATAATGAACGGCGGAAGAATTTTAATCACATTCATATTATTACCTGCTACCTGAGTGAGGATGCGATGGCGCTGAAAAAGCGGAACGGTAATCAATTGACTAAAAAGACCTTTTTGGGCAGTTTCTAACATCGTCCAACCAATTTTAAGTTTGAGCGATCGCGGGGAGCGAAATTCTAAACCAATCATCAATCCTTTTCCGCGTACTTCATATAAAAAGTCATATTTTTCCGCTAAAGGTTGCAGCATACTTATCAATAAATCTCCCATTTGCGCCGCATTTTCAACAAGTTTTTCTTCTTCTAAAACATGAAGCGTCGCCAAACCCGCCGCCATTGCTAAAGGATTTTTCCCAAAGGTAGAACCGTGAACCAAAGCGCGATCCATGCGATGAAAAACTTTACCAAAAATATCGCCCCGACAGAGAACTGAACCGACAGGAACGTACCCTCCAGATAAAGCTTTTGCGATCGCAATTACATCTGGTTCGATGCCCCAATGCTCAAACGCAAAAAACTTGCCAGTTCGCCCCAATCCCGTTTGCACTTCATCGGCTACTATCAAAGTATCGTACTGGCGACACAACTGTTGCACTTCCCTAAAATAGCCTTCTGGCGGCATATTAACGCCTTTTCCTTGAATCGGCTCGAAAAAGAAAGCTGCAACGTCTCCAATCGCTAGCGCTTGCTTCAGCGCGTCGATATCGCCAAAAGGAACCGCCTCGCAATCGGGTAGAAATGGTTCAAACCCTTGACGAAACTCTTTTGCGCCACTCACCGATAGAGAACCGTAGGTTAATCCGTGGTAGCTATTATTGCAGTAAAGAATGCGCGATCGCCCCGTTGCATAACGAACAAACTTAATCGCCGCTTCAATTGCCTCAGTTCCGCTATTAGCAAAAAAACAGCGATTTATCGATGGAGGCGCTTTTGCCAACAATGCCTCGCCCAGCATTCCAGGGAGAAGGGCACAGTCTAATTGTACCAAAGCAGGTAAATCTGCATCTAAAATGTCGAATAACGCTTTCTTAATCACGGGATGGCTGCGTCCGAGGGCAAATACGCCAAAACCAGAAAGAAAATCGAGATAGCGATCGCCCTTGGAGTCGATTAAATACGCTCCCTCGCCTCGTTCGTAAAAGCGATCGTAACCTATTGTATTGAGAACGCGAACGAGTTGGGCATTTAAATATTCTTTGTGCAGGCGATAGTTGTCTCCGCGCTGCTTTTCCATTTCCTTGAGGATATCGAATGACATTTATTCAGCAATTAATTGGTAGAGACGCGATAACATCGCGTCTGTTTATCAATTATCAATGTACGCGAGTTATCCCCCAAACAGTAATTGCCAACCCACGATCGCGATCGCCAAATCTGCCAAAATATGACTGATATAACTCGACCAAATCGAACGATAAGTTAAATAAGACCACGACCAAATTGCACCGCCGACAAATACGCCAAACGAACCCACCAAAACAACGCGCCAATCGACGTAAGCAGCTAAACCGATGATGTGATGGAGGGTAAATAGCAATGCGGATAAAAAGATAGCCCCGATTCCTGGGATGATGATTGCGCATTTGCTGGCGATAAACCAGCGCCAAATATACTCTTCAAATAAAGAGTTAACGAACGAAAAATAAATTGCTCCTATTAAATAAATACTTGCATTTCCAGTTCCGGCTTGTTGCGCCCTCATTCTAATACTCTCAAGATCGATCCAATTTCGACCGACAAACCAATAAGCTGCCAAAATTGCACCAAAGATCAACAGTCCTAAAACCGTTCCTGCAACTAATTCTTTTAGTTTTGGTGGCGAGATCTTTATGGTGCCGCGTTCCATCCAAACATACCAAATTAGCGGCACTGCCAACATCAACAAATGACAGAACAAATAGATCGTCTTTCCGAGGATGCCAGGGGCGATATGCAATGACATTGCCGTCCCAAAACTGGAAGCAACTACGATTAAAATGACGGGTAAGAGGGGATTGTGACGAGCGCGAGTAGCGAGCATAAAGATATCCTTGAGTCGATAATCTCCAGGCTAACAAGACGCTCAAATAACAATATTCTCTCTTATGCCACTTTATGAACAGTTATCAGTGACCAGTGACCAAATTGGCTAAATTTGATTCAACGATCGCAACAAGCGACTTCGATCCCATCCCTTCTGATTTAGTAGCAACCAAGATTGAATTAAATCCGGGCCTTGCAACGATCCCATCAAAGCTGCCCTTAGCGATTTCATGATTAGCCCTTTTTTGACGTTCTGAGCCTTCATAACGCGATCGATAATTGCTTTTGCCTCTGTTTCGTCTAAGTTCGCTGGAATGGCTTCTAGGATAGCTTGTATCAGTTCTTTAACTCCTGCTAATTTCAACTGAGCGATCGCGTCGTCGGTATATTCAACCGATTCTCCAAACAGCAAATGACTTTCTTTCGCCGCATCCGTCAATCGCGTCAAAGAAGGCCCGATTAACGCCGCAAGCTGCTCTAACCAAGCGCGATTGCCATCTATATCGACTTGATAGTCTGCTTCTTGCCAGTAAGGAACCAACAATTCAACCAACTTCTCGGCTGGTATTTTATGCAAGTATTGGCTGTTAATCCAATCGAGTTTATCCCAGTCAAATTTTGCCCCTGCTTTATTCACTCTTTCTAACTCAAACTTCTCTGCGGCTTCAGCAAGCGTAAAAATCTCTTGGGTAGAGTCTGGAGGAGTCCATCCCAGCAAGGTCATATAATTTGCCATCGCTTCGGGTAAAAAGCCCATTTTTTTAAACTCATCGATAGAAGTTACGCCATCCCGTTTGGATAGTTTGCGTCCTTCTTGACTCAAAATGAGCGGCGTATGGGCAAATTCTGGTACAGTTGCCCCTAATGCTTCGTATAACAAGATTTGTTTGGCAGTGTTGGCAATATGATCTTCGCCTCGGATGACGTGAGTAATCTGCATATCGATGTCATCTACGACAACCGCTAAGTTATATAACGGCTGTCCGAATGCTTCTCCTTCGGTTTCTGCGGCGCGAGCAACGACCATATCGCCGCCGAGATCGCTTCCTTTCCAGACTACTTCGCCCCGCACCATATCGTTCCAAACAATTTCGCGAGCGTCATCTATTTTGAAGCGGATGACTGCTTTTCTCCCTTCGGCTTCATAAGCAGCTTGTTGTTCGGCGCTCAAGTCGCGATCGCGATTATCGTAACGGGGCGCTTGATGTCTCGCCATTTGCTTTTCCCGCATCTGTTCTAATTCTTCGGAACTAGTATAGCTGCGGTAGGCAAGTCCTTTATCCAACAATGTTTGAATGGCTTTATCATAAAAATCGATACGTTGCGTTTGAAAAATCGGCCCTTCATCCCAATCCAGTCCCAACCAAGTCAATCCCGATTGAATATTCTCGGTATATTCGGGTCGCGATCGCTCCTTATCCGTATCTTCTATCCGTAAAATGAACTTGCCGCCTTGATGACGGGCAAATAACCAGTTAAATACTGCTGTTCTGGCGGTTCCGACGTGTAAATTTCCTGTCGGACTGGGTGCGATGCGAACTCTGACCGTCACGGGATACCCCTTTTTAATCGACTTTTACTTAACTTGCAGCTTTTTATTCTAGCCCAAGGCTCGCTCGATTTAGTTCTATCTCAGGATTGTTTAAAAAACATATTGTTTATTTTTTAAACAATATGATAAGTTAACAATGTATTCCTTAAAAACAAGTGATAGCTTAGAAATGATGACGTTCCATCCCGTAATTGAAGAAACACGCAGCCAATCGCTCTACGTTTATCCCCTTTCACCCAGCCCTGTCGGGATGGACGGGAGTATTATTAGTTAAAGCCGCCGATGAAATTCGTAACGCATTCGGCGATCGCTTGGCTGCATTAGGGATTGGAACAAAGCATTTTGGCATTCTCTTTGTCCTCGATCGCCAAGGAGCTATTTCGCAAGTCGAACTGGGGCAACAGATGAGAATCGATCGCGCCCCAATGGTGCAGCATATCGATCTCTTAGAAGGACTTGGGTTAGTCGAGAGAACGAATAATCCGCGCGATCGTCGCGCCCATGCCATTCTATTAACAGAGAAAGGACGAAAGGTTTTAGCAGAAGCTATCGAAATAGCTCGTCAAATAGAAACCGAGTTTTTTGCCCCTTTATCGGTAGAACAACGCCAACAGTTGAATAGTTTGCTCAATCAGCTAATGGCATCTCATTTTATTTAGAACTTTCTTTAACGATATCATCTAATATTTTTCGGTGCGATCGCGACAACCTTATTCCTTCATCGACCAGTTAACGCTCAAGAAAGCGATCTTAACTCTTTATGCCAAAGTCTCCTCGATCCTCGGTGTGAGGAATACAAACCTCGCTCCGAACAAGAAAATAAAATACTTAAAGTGAGACTAGAAATCTCAGACCCAGACGATGAATGGATTCGTTCGATCGCCTTTAGGATTCCTTCAAAAGACTCATGAATTAATAGCTCAAATCTAAATAAGTTTTTATTTTACATTTTTTTAAGGTGGCAATTTCACTCGAATTGTTACATAATTTAACCTTGTATTTAATTTTCGACTCAATAGCGGGCACAACTTAATCCCTGGATTAGTCAAAAGATTACATGAATCAACCATCAAATTCTTCTTTTACCCCTATCTCTCGACGAACGGCATTAAAATTATTAAGCGTAGGAACGGTTGGAGGATTAGTAGGATATAGCCGTTTCTGCAAACCCAAACCAACAGTTTTTGTACGAGATACACTAACACTTCCCTACCGAATCGATCGCCCGAAAACGGTTATTGTAGTGGGGGCGGGATTGGCTGGATTAGCTTGCGCCTACGAATTGAGTCAGCGAGGATTCGCCGTCACGTTGTTAGAGAGATCGCCCAATTTAGGCGGAAAAATCGCCAGTTGGAAAATTAACATCGGCGAAGAAGAATTTATGATGGAACATGGATTCCACGGTTTTTTCCCGCAATATTACAATCTCAACAGTCTGGTTAAAGAACTCGAAATTGCAGACAATTTTAAATCCTTAGAATATTATTCCTTAGTTTTTAGGACGAAAGATAAGTACGATCCAGAGGTATTTCGTCCCAGTCATTCGGCATTTCCGTGGAATATCGTCGATTTGGCGATCGCATCTCCCAATCGCTTGCGCTGGGGAATTAATCTAACCAAACCCGCTCACTGGCAAGTGTTTCGAGCGATCGCAGGCTTTCAAATTCCCAAAAGTTTCAATCGCCTCGATAGTATTTCTGTCGCAGACTGGGCGCAAAAAGATTTTCCACAAGGATTATACGATTTATATTTTCTTCCTTTTGCTAAATCGAGTCTCAATGCACCCGATACCTTGAGTACCGGAGAGTTATTACAGTTTTTCCATTTTTACTTTTTTGGCAATCCAGAAGGACTCGCTTTTAATGGAACGAAAGACGATATGGGCACTAGTTTAGTGCAACCCATTGCCAAAGCGATCGCCAATCATGGTGGCAAAATCATTACAGAAGCAACCGTTAGCGAGATTCAGTGCAAAGATGGAAAGATAGATGCGATCTCGTATCAACAGGGCGATACGCATACTAATGTCCCCTTTTGGATAGAACGCAATCCCGTTTTAGGAGACGAAAAATTAGAATATTATGGGGCGGGCGATCGCGTTTTTGCTGCCAAACCCGGTAGCGATGAAGCAATTTCTCTGTCTTGCACCCATCAAGGTTGTACGGTAGGAAGACAAGAAGATGGCAAGTTCCTTTGTCCCTGTCACGGTGCATTATACGACGAACGGGGGAAAGTAGTACGAGGCCCAGCTAAGCGAGATTTACCGCGTTTTAATATCGTCCGACGACAAGAAGAATCGGTTCAGTTAGTTGCAGTTGCGCCAAATTTGTCCACCATGGCAGACAAAATTCAAGCGGATTATTACGTCATTGCCACCGATGTTCCTGGGGCAAAACATTTGTGCGAGTTGATGGCGGGCGAGGTGGATGCAACTGTCAAGCAACAAATGGAAAGCTTAGCCGTTGCCGATCCTTTTGCGGTTGGGCGTTTTTGGTTCGATCGCGATTTTGAGTGGGAACATAGTAATTTTGCGTCCCTATCCGGTTACAAACTCACCGATAGTATTACCCTTTATCACCGCATTCAAGAACAATTCATCGATTGGGCAAAACGCACTGGAGGAAGCGTTGTAGAGTTACACGCCTACTGTTACAAAGAAAAAGAATTCCCTACCCAAGAAGCTTTATTAACCACATTCGAGCAAGAATTGTATGAAATCGTGCCGGAATTAGCCTCTGCTAACGTCTTGCATCGAGAATTAGTCAATCAAAAGAATTTCTCCGGCTATCCGCCCAACAGTTATCGCGATCGCCCAGCAACTGAAAGTAATATCTCTAATTTAATCTTTGCGGGCGATTGGGTAAAAATGCCTTTTCCCTGCGGATTGATGGAACGCGCTGTCAGTAGCGGGTTACTCGCTGCTAATGCGATTCTTCATCGGGAAGGATTGCAGCAAAGAACTCTTTTATCGGTCACTCCAGAAGGGTTGTTAAAAATCTAACTAAAGGTTTAGATTAGTTGATAATTCCTAAAAGCTTAACCAAATTATTAAATTTTATTAGTAATATCTTGACAAATCGCCTAACATTCTCCTCGATTAAAGAAGGGAAAAAAGCAACCAGTCTTTACTAATAAAAGTTATTGAAAACTCAAGTGAAAGAACTATCTTGGCTCGATCGCACTCAACCTTCAGATCGTCCATTAATTGGAGAGAAAGCTTTTTCTTTGGGTCAGTTAGGGCAACAAGGCTATCCTATTTTGCCAGGATTTATTATTGATTCAGAGTTTTTTAGAGAATTCATTCAAACAGTCTCAAATAATGCCTCGATATTAACCGATCTTCCTTATTCCTCTCTAAACTTCGATGCAGATAATTATATAACGCTTCAACAGGTAGCCAAGCAAAGCCGTCAGGAAATACTGAGTGCGACGTTACCCGCCGAATGGGGAGCGATGTTTTTGAATGCGGCTCGACAATTGCAGTCTCCAACGCTAATTTTAAGAGTTTCCCTAGCGCTCCCGTCATCGATTCCATCGCAGTTGTCTGGATTATTCTCTTCTCAAATTTGTTGGTGCGAAACAGAATCATTAGAATTAGCCATCAAGCAAACATGGGCGGAATTATTTAGCGCCAAAAGTTTATTTTATTGGCGGCGCATGGGGATTGGCATTGAAAAAATTAGATTTGCAATTCTCGTACAGCCAATTAGCAACGCGATCGCGTCGGGAATGTTGCAAATTAGTTGGGAGCATCTTTCGATTCAATCGACTTATGGATTGGGATACAGTCTTATAAAAGGAGAAATTGCCCCCGATTTATATCAAATTCAACGCTCAACTAAAGAAATAAAAACTCAAAAACTAGGCAGCAAAATTCTTGCCTATCGATTACTAGAACAACAAACTCCCGATAAAAGCGATTGTTTGGAGACTTATTTATTAAGCGCTAACGAACAAGAAAGCTACTCGCTCGATGAAACATTAATATGTCAATTAATCGCTTTAAGCGAACGTTTAGCAACAGAACAACCTTCATTTAATGTTTTTGAGTGGGCGATCGCGCCAACCTCACAACTGTATATCACCCAAGGTTTTAAGACTATTGTTCGACAAGCGCCTCCCCTTGGTTTAGTAGCAAAAAAACCTCTCATGGAATCTCAACCCCTGTTAACTGGCATATCGGCATCGGCAGGACAAGCGATTGGTAGTGCCTATGCGATCGCAGATGAAGACCATCTAAGCGCCATGCCAACGGGAAGTATTTTAATCGCAAACGCGATCGATTTAAAGTGGTTGCCTTGGCTCAAACAAGCAGCAGGGATCGTTATTGAAAGAGGAAGTCTCACCAGCCATGCTGCTATTATCGCCAGAGAACTTAAGATTCCTGCTATCGTTGGCGCAACGAACGCAAGAAAACTCATTCACACCGGAGAATCGTTATTTTTAGATGCTAATAAAGGAGAAATCTATCATTATCAAGTCGAAAGTCGAAAGTCGAAAGTCGAAAGTAAAAATTCTCCCTTGTCTCCCTTGTCGAACGAAGGACGCTCCCACATTCCCATCGCAACTCAATTACTAGTCAATCTTTCTCAACCAAGCGCGATCGCACAATCGGCAGCATTGCCCGTCGATGGATTGGGTTTGCTACGATCCGAATGGATGCTATCGGAGTTGCTCGCCCAAAAACCGTTAGAGGAATGGTTAGAAAAATCGCAACATTCGCTCCTAATTGAAGAATTAACTCAATTAATCGGTCAATTTGCCCGTGGATTTGCACCGCGACCCATATTTTATCGCTCCGTCGATTGGAGAGCGTTTAAGGTCGAACAACGAGGTACTTACGACTATCAACTGAATCCGACCTTCTTCAATTTAGAATTACAAGCGTTAAGACGAGTTCGCAATGCTGGCTCGACCAATGTTAATTTAATCTTGCCGTTTGTTCGTACCGTAGAAGAATTTAGCTTCTGTCGCCATCTCGTCGAAAAAGCCGAATTATTTCAACAAAATTCTTTTCAGTTGTGGATTATGGCAGAAGTCCCCTCGGTCATTTTTTTGCTGCCGCAATTCGTGCAAGCAGGCGTTCGAGGGATTGCGATCGGCACTAACGATCTGACGCAATTAGTCTTGGGAGTCGATCGCGAACAAGCTACGTTTTCCACACAATTAAATGCCTGTCATCCTGCCATGTTAGCCGCGATCGAACAGTTAATTCAAGGAGCAAAGAAGGCGGGGATTCCTTGTTCGATTTGCTCTGGCGCATCAGCACAATATCCCGAACTCATAGATCGCTTGATAAGATGGGGAATTACCTCAATTTCTGTAGAGTTAGAAGCGCTAGAAAAAACGAGAATTGCGATCGCGCGTGCCGAGATGCGTTTACTTTTAGAGACAGCAAGAGAACGAAAAGCCTACGGGGATCGCTCGTAAAAAACTTTTTTGCATCCTCACAACTTCCTCAAATTTATTTTTTATAGTGAAATCAACAGGGTAAAAGAGTGGTTGAGATAATTTTATATGAGTAACTGTCCGTGTTGTGGTAATTCCTTACTTCGCCATGTTCGTCATGGAAACGTTTATTGGTTTTGCCAAAGTTGCTGGCAAGAAATGCCTAACTTCGATCTCATGCGTATTCTTAATGCCCACCGCAGAAGCGATCCAAATCTCTCGTCTTTAATAACAGGTCAAAAGAAATTGGTCGAAATGGTTTGTGGGTAATACATTAAGAATAGAGAGCGCGCATTTTTAGATACATTGCGTAGCGAAATTTAAAACTATTGATGTAGCAGCAACAATAAAAATCAATAGAAAAACTCGTTTCATTTCAAAAATAGTAGCCTTAAGCGCCCTAGTAGTTTTATTAGGGCGCGATCGCTATGTGCGTCCTCTGAAAAAACTTTTTGAATAGCTAAAGCTATTCATCATCTGTAACAATTTTAACAGGGAGTCTTTTGGAGGAGCGCCGATGAATATAACGGATTCAGGAATTGATATTGCCAATTATATCGACCATGCACTGCTCGATCCTACCGCTACTCCCGAACAGGTAGCACAGTGCTGTACCGAAGCAGAACGTTTCAATTTTGCAGCCGTTTGCCTTTATCCTACAGCAGTTCGACAAGCTGGCGAACTACTGCACGGGAAAAAAATTCAAATCTGCACGGTCATAGGCTTTCCCACAGGCGCAACCACTTCAGCCATCAAACTCTACGAAGCGCAAGAGGCAGTCGAGAATGGTGCAACTGAATTAGATGTAGTTATTAATTTAGGTTGGTTAAAAGTTGGGAAATCCGAAGAGATATATCGAGAAATTGCGGCTATTTGCGAGGAAACCGGACAAACTGTGAAGGCTATACTAGAAACGAATCTCCTCACTGATACCGAAAAGCGACTCGCCGCAGAAATCTGTATGGATGCTGGAGTAGCCTATCTTAAAACGAATACGGGTTGGTTTGGCGGTGCTACCGTTGCCGACGTTCGTTTTTTAAGAAATATCACTAAAGGACAAGTTGGAATTAAAGCTTCGGGTGGGATTCGTACCCTCGAACAAGCTTTAGAATTAATATCCGCAGGTGCAACTCGACTCGGAACTTCTCGCGGAGTCGAACTAATTCGACAACAAGAAGGAAATTAAAAGTTCAAAGTTTAGGATTCAATAGACTTCTTGCAAAAGTACCAAATTCCTCAATCCTTTCATCAGAAAGCGTCAATTTCTCTGATTTATGCCCATAGGTCTGATATTCTTACTTGTCTCCCTTGTCTCCCCAATCCCCATTCACCAATCGCTAGTCCCCAATAAATAATGACTAAAACCTATCAAGCCACTGGAATTATTTTAAAAGGAATGCCGCTAGGGGAAGCCGATCGCCTTTTGACGATTCTTTCCCCAGAATATGGCTTAATTCGGGCTGTAGCACCAGGCGCAAGAAAGCATAAATCGAGATTGCGAGGCAGAAGCGAATTATTTGTAGTCAATCAATGGTTGATTGTCAAAGGGCGATCGCTCGATAAAATTACTCAAGCAGAAACTTTAGAAACCTACCCCCGCTTGAGTCGCGATCTCGGAAGACTTGCGGCAAGCCAGTATTTAGCCGAGTTGGTTCTGTGTTTGGCTTTGAGCGATCGACCCGAAAGAGAACTCTACGAATTGCTAGGCGAACATCTGCGCCGCCTCGAACAAGCGGACGATCGCAACCTCCTTGCCTATCTCTCGCAAGCTGTTTTTCACCTATTGGCGATCGCGGGAATTGCACCCGAAGTCCAACGCTGCTGTTTGACCCAAAAGGCGATCGCGCCCAATTTTAGCGACTTGCGCTGGCGAGTTGGGTTTAGCTTTGAAAGTGGCGGACTCGTTAATTTATCGGCACGAGAATCCCTCTCCCAAACCGCCAGCGAATCGATAACGAATGCTTCTGAGATTGCTTTGCCCAAAATCGATACCAAGTTAAGCGCTTCGGAATTGAACATCCTGCAACAATTGGGCAGCCAAGATTTACCCGCGATGTCTCAACCTTCCTTTGATGAAATAGCTTGGGTAAAAGTAGAGCATTTGTTAAGAGATTATAGTAAATATCATTTTGGTCGTTCTTTTCGTTCAGCTAGCTTAGTTGATGCGCTATCTCCCTTAGAATTTTAACTATCTACTTAAAATTTCTTTAAAAAAATGTAATGCAACTTTCCGAATCCGACTCAGATAAAAAAAACCTTACCGACGATCGACCGTCGCCAGCATCTATGGATCGCCGACCAGCTTACTCATCGCGTCAGTCTGCCAATCAAGGGTTTGCTCCCGTACTAAGAAATCCCCGCTTTCTAATTCTTTGGGGAGGACAAATCTTTTCACAGTTGGCTGATAAATTCTATCTCGTGTTGATGATTGCCTTAATCGAGAGCCATTTTACCGTACCTGGCAAGCCGATTAGCAGCAGTTGGGTATCGGCAATTATGATCTCCAACACGATTCCAGCGATGTTGTTAGGGTCTTTGGCGGGGGTTTATGTGGATCGCTGGGTGAAAAAAGACGTACTGGTGGTTTCTAATTTCATTCGAGGTGCCCTAGTCCTGGTCGTACCGATATTCTTGTGGCTTTCCCAAGGACAGTCCTTTATCTTCTCGCTGCCGTTAGGATTTATATTTTTACTAGCAATTACTTTTTTAGTTTCCAGCTTAACTCAGTTTTTTGCCCCAGCCGAACAAGCCACCCTTGCCTTAGCCGTTAAAAGTCGCCATCTTCTAGCTGCCAATTCTCTTAGTACGACAACGACGATGGCGGGATTGATCGTCGGTTTTGCGATCGGAGAACCCTTACTGGCTTTCGCGGATCGTTTATTGGGAAATTTAGCTCAATCGTTAGATTTTGGCAAGGTTTTAGTAGTGGGAGGCGCTTACATTATTGCAGGCATAATCTTGCTCTTTTTAAGAACTAGAGAAAATGTAGATGATTTGCGCAAAGAATCTCCCCACGTTTTTGAAGATATATTAGATGGGATTCGCTATCTCAACAAAAATCACCGCGTTCGCAATGCTTTAATTCAATTAGTGATTCTCTTTTCAGTATTTGCAGCGCTGTCGGTTTTAGCGGTTCGCTTGGCGGATTCGATTCCAGGGATTAAAGCTTCTCAATTTGGAATTTTGCTAGCAGCAGGCGGTGTGGGACTAGCGATTAATGCTGCGATATTAGCTTATTGGGGTCAGCGCTTTTCTAATACCCAATTGAGTTTGTGGGGTTCGATTGGGATGGCTGTTTGCTTGGTCAGTTTGTCTTTCGTTACTAAAAGTTTGTGGTTGGTTTTAGTCGCGATCGCCCTAATGGGAGCATTTGCCGCTTTAGTAGGAGTCCCGATGCAGACAACGCTTCTAGCTGAAACGCCTCCCGATATGCGCGGTAAAGTTTTTGGATTGGAAAATAATGCCGTCAATATTGCTTTATCATTACCTCTAGCCCTAGCCGCGATCGCTGAGGAACATTTTGGTTTAAAAGCCGTCCTCATCGCTTTAGCGACTCTGGCTTTATTAGGAGGAATCCTGAGTTGGTTTATTGCTCGTTTAGAATTGGTCAAGTCATCAAAAGTTGACAAATGATAAGCTTAGTTGTCAGATATTGTTAATTAATAATTAACATTTTCTATTTTTCCTAAGATTATCAACTGAATGCACATAACTTGGTTAGGGAAAAAATCCCCTTTTTGTGGGAATGTCACATACGGTCGCGAGGTCACTAACGCCCTATTAGATAGAGGATATCAAGTTAGTTTCCTTCATTTTGCTCAAGAAGAATCAGAAGCTGATGACCAAGGCGGTTGGCCCAATTGTCCCGAAGTGGTTCTTCCGTTTCTTTATAAGTCTCAGATCTATACAATTCCAACGCCTAAATCGAGTAAAGTCCTAACCCAGGCACTCAAAAAACTCAAACCCGACTTAATACACGCTTCTTTAACGCTTTCTCCTTTAGACTTTCGATTGCCAGAAATTTGCGAAGAATTAAATTTACCCTTGATTGCAACTTTTCATCCGCCCTTCGATAGCAAGTTGCGCAACCTCAAATCCAGTACCCAATTCTTGACTTACCAGCTTTACGCGCCTTTTTTGGCAAATTACGATAAAACCATTGTCTTTTCTCGACTCCAGCAACAGTTACTCGTAAAATTAGGCGTTCCTAAAAGCAAGCTAGCCGTTATTCCCAACGGCGTTGACGTAATCAAATACTCTCCAGGAAGTCCAGACCTCAAAACAAAATACAATGCCAAACGTTTATTTGTCTACCTCGGTCGTATCTCCACAGAAAAGAACATAGAAGCCCTTCTAAAGGCTTGGAAGCATTCCCATATGGGTTGGGATAGCAAATTGCTCATCGTTGGGGATGGCCCCCTGACAGCCTCATTAAGACCCTTCTACAATGAAGAGTACGGTATTAACTGGTTGGGATTTGTTGCAGACGAACAAGAACGAATTAATATTTTGCGCGCAGCAGATGTATTTATTCTGCCTTCCTTGGTTGAAGGGTTATCTCTTTCCTTGTTAGAAGCAATGTCTTGTGGAGTGGCTTGCATAGCGACCGATGCAGGTGCGGATGGAGAAGTTTTAGAGGATGGTGCGGGAGTTATCGTTAAGACTCAGGGAGTCACAACTCAATTAAACACCCTTCTGCCATTATTTCGCGATCATCCAGAAATTACTAAGCTATTAGGTCAAAAAGCCAGACAGCGAGTTTTAGAGCGCTATACTCTTTCGCAAAATATTACTACACTCGAACAACTTTATGCTGATATTTTACAAAACAAGCAATCTCACTTAATTGGCAAATTGTATTAAATCAGTTATAACTGCTGAATTCTGAAAAATTAAGATGATTAAACGACATAACTAAAGTTTTTTGAAAATTGCATGACCGAAAGAGATTTGGTCAGTTGCCTACGGATGAATCCGAGAGGAAAATCCTTTCATCCCCTTCGGGTTCGGCAGTTTCGACTCGACGGGAACCGCCAAGACTCGAACTGCCTCACAAAATCCTTTCATCCAAAATCGAAATGACTATTTCTCGGACAATTTGCCTTGGGTTCATTGCTGTTATTGCGGTGGGAACTTTATTACTAATGTTGCCATTTTCCACGAGCAATGGAAGTTGGAGTAGCCCTATCGTCGCATTATTTATGGCAACCTCTGCCGTCTGCGTTACGGGGTTGAGCGTTATTCCCGATTTGGGGAACGATCTTTCTTTTTGGGGACAGTTGACTTTGGCACTGTTGGCACAAATTGGAGGATTGGGCTATATGACTATGACGACCTTTTTGATGTTGTTAATCGGGCGAAAATTTGACCTACAACAGAGATTTGCCATTCAAGAATCCTTCGATCGCCCTTTTTTACAAGGCAGCCAAAATTTAATGCGATCGATATTAGCAACGACGCTAATTTTTGAGATGACGGGGATGTTTTTAATGCTAATCGTCTTTGCTAAAGATTTTGGATTTCAAAAAGGACTTTGGTTTGCTATTTTTCATAGCGTCAGTGCTTTTAACAATGCTGGATTTGGCTTGCTTTCCGATAATTTCATACAATACCAATCGTCTTTTATTATTAACTTTACCGTTACCGGACTGATTATTTTTGGAGGAATTGGCTATCAAGTTATTATCGAAATCTATGTTTGGTTATTAAATAAATTGCAAAGAAACACTAAGGTATTTTCTTTTTCATTGAATTTTAAAGTAGTTGTTAGCACGACTATCGTTCTTCTCGCTCTTGGAACTCTAACGATTTTCTTTGCCGAACTCAACAATGAGAATACGCTATTAACCCTTAATCTAAAAGATAAAATATTTGCTGCATGGTTTCAGTCAGTCACAACCAGAACGGCAGGTTTTAATACGATAAACATCGGTCAAATGACGATTGAAGGATTATTCCTTATTATGATATTAATGTTTATCGGAGCGAGTCCTAGCGGTACGGGAGGCGGCGTTAAAACAACTACGCTAAGAATTATTAGCGGTTGTACTCGCTCGGTTTTGCGCGGCGATGAAGAAGTGATTTTATATCAGAGAAAAGTTCCGCCGCCTCTCATCTTAAAGGCAGTTGCTGTTATTTTTGGCTCTGTTTTAACCGTTTTTTTAGCAACGATAACAATTTCTTTGCTTGAAAGCGAAATCAATGCCCTGCCAATATTATTTGAGGTAATATCGGCTTTTGCAACGGTAGGCTTATCGATGGGAAATACGGTAAACGCTGCTAGTCTCTCGTATGTTTTTTCGCCGTTATCGCAATTGATAATTATCGCTGTTATGTATACTGGAAGAGTAGGCGTTATCCTTCTCATGGCAGCAATTGTAGGCGATCCTCGTCCGAGCTTTGTTCAATATCCAGAAGAAAATTTGCTGGTAGGATAGCGATATTCAAAATTATCAAAAATTAATGCCTTAAATAGAGAAGGACAAATGTATCAGCGTTCTATAAACTTATTAGGAAAACTTCGCCATGAAAACCGTCAATTTGCAGTGATTGGTTTGGGGCGTTTTGGTCGAGCAGTGGCTCAGACATTGTGTAAGATGGGATATGATGTCCTGGGAACCGATCGCGATGAAAAAATCGTCGCTCAAGTCTTATCAGAAAGAATCGTCGCCAACGCAATTCAGATAGACTCTACCGAACCCACAGCTTTAAGAGAAGCAGGAATCTTAGAATTCGATACAGTAATCGTCGCGATCGGGAATTATATTCAAGAAAGTATTGTTACTACTCTCAATGTCAAAGAAGCTGGCGTTAATTATGTCGTTGCTAAAGCTTCTTCAGAAATCCACGGTAGATTACTACAAAGAGTAGGTGCAGATCGCGTCGTTTTTCCAGAACATGAGGCGGGTTGCGATCTTGCTCGCACCCTAACTAAACCTTCGATTTTAGAACGCTTCGACCTCGATCCAGAGCATAGCATAGTAGAAATACTAGTGCCTCAAGAATTTGATGGGAAAACCCTTGCAGAATTACAACTGCGCAATCGCTATGGATTGAATTTATTGGCAGTCGGCAGAGACGAAAAATTTAAAATTAATCCCGCACCCCAGGAAAGGTTGACTAAAGGAATGATGATGGTCGTTATTGGTTGCAATAAAGATATTCAAAGGTTGCCAATTTGAGGTTTTAAGAAACTTCCCGCGCTACGTTCGACAAGACAGACAAGGAAGATAAGAGAAAATATTACTTTTAACCTCCTAGACTCTCATCTCTGTATCTTCCTCTGCGCCTCTGCGTCTGGAGCGTGAGATAAAAAAACTTATACTTACTTCTAACCCCTACCTACTTCAACTCGAAGCGCTAGTATAAAACCGTAAAGCGAATTGCCAGAACAATTTAGAAGCGAGTAGAAGTGCGATCGCCAAGACTCCCGCACCTAAAAGCCAGGTAATATCGCTACGACCTAGCATAGCTTCTGCTGGAATAGTAGTCAAAAAAGCAACGGGAACGACAAAGGTAAAGAAAAATCGATAAGCAGTCGGATAAGCAACCATTGGATAGCGACCTGCTTCCAAAAATCCTCTTAAAACCTCCGTAACGTTATAAATTTTGACAAACCAAATACTCGTTGCTCCTAGCATAAACCAGAGACTGTAAAGAATAATGAACCCAAAAATAATAGGAATGAGACTTAATAAATAATTCCCCAAAGATAAGTTAAGCTGTCCTCCGGCATAAAGAATAATAATTATGCCAAAAAAGAGATCGGGAAAACCCCACGGAGAAACCATACGAGTCGATAACCAAAACTGAGAACTAATGGGTTTGAGTAAAACAAAATCCAACGTTCCTTGTTCGACTTGCTGAACGATACGGTTGAGATTGGGAACCAAAAACATCTCGGCAAAACCTTGCAAAAGCGTAAAAATTCCCAGAACTAACATCGCCTCTTGCCAATTCCAACCTTGAAAAGTATAACCCGTTCGATAAAAAAGAAATAATCCAAAAAGACTGCCGCCAAGATTGGCAAGACTGCTGAGAGTAGCAATAAAAAAGTTGAGACGATATTCTAACTCAGCCGCGATCGCCGTCCGCCAAAATAACTGTAAAACCTTAAAATATCGTTGCATAAACAAAAATCGCCTACATCAATAATTTATAAACCGATTGCGAAGTTTAAGAATTACACTGTATAAGTACATATTCTAGATGCAGGTTCGGTTGCGTTAGCGGTTCGGTAAATCTTTGTGAATAACATTTCACGCTGAATTCGAGGCATTGTTGAAAACCGTTTTCACAATTGTGTCAAAGTTATGCGATTGTTGACAGCCGAGCTTCATCAGAATCCCTAATCGTTCGGATGGAGAACTTTTTGTGACTATTTTTGTTGGTAATTTATCCCACCAAGCTAAGCGAGAAGACCTCGAAGAAGTATTTGCCGAGTACGGAACTGTTAAAAAAGTCGTGCTTCCGCTCGATCGCGAAACTGGACGACCTAGAGGATTTGGTTTTGTCGATATGGCATCGGACGAACAAGAAGAAAAGGCGATCGAAGACCTCGACGGTGCAGAATGGATGGGACGGCAATTGCGAGTCAATAAAGCTAGACCAAAACAAGATAATCCTCCCCGCGAAGGTGGCGATCGCGGCGGCTATCGGGATCGATTCTAGAGAAATGTTCAAAGATTCCTTATTATAGGAATGGGATACAACGTCTAAATCTGGCAATGCCTCTGGGGGATTTAGAATTACGTTGTCAAAAATAAGCCAGAGGTTTTTATTGTTTTTAAAGAGGTTAACGTGGCTAAACGCCGTAATTTAAAGAAAGAAAAAGCCGAGCGCAACAAAGCTTATGCTCGCCAGTTTAGTAAGTCAAGCACGGGACGTTTTAGTCGCAAACGTTTTGACAACCGGACAAATCGCAATAATAGCAGTACTAGCGCCGAAAGTCAGGAACCGTAAAAGGGACAAGGGGAACAAGGACGACAAGGGAGAATGTATACATAAGTCTTTTTCTGTGTTGCCTGTTCCCTATTCCCTGAAGTTATTCAGCATTGGATGCTAACTTTTGCCAAATATCAAGATAAGCTTGGATCATTTTTTCTTGGGAAAAATTACGAGTCTGTTGCTGGGCGTTACGAGACATTTCTTGCATGGATTCGGGATTTCTGAGCGCCCAGAATAAGGATTCTCGCAAGCGATCGCAATTCCCAACCTCAAAAAGAAGACCGCCAACTTTATCTTCAATAATTTCTGGAAGGCTACTAGCATTTGAAGCAACGATTGGTAAACCATGCGCTACGGCTTCAATTGGGGCGAAAGGCAGTCCTTCAAAATAAGTCGGAAAGACAAACAAATCGGCAGCTTTTAACAAGCGAGGAACGTCTGAGCGATATCCAAGAAATAATACGCTCTCTTCAACATCATATTTTTTTATTTGTTTGACGAGAGATTCTTTTTCTTCTCCCTCGCCAACCCAGACAAATTTTACTTGTGGAAACTCATTAACAACAGAAGCAATAATTGGAGGAAGATCGCGATATCCTTTTTGGGCACTCAAGCGTCCTACTGTTAATAAAAGCTTGCTATCTTCCGATAAGCCGAGTTCCTGACGAACCTGAGAGCGTAATTCGGCAATTTCTTGGGGCGTACAATTAATAAAATTCGATTCAATTTTTGTCCCGTTATAGATAAACCATAACTGGTCTTGGGAGAGTTTAAAATAATCGCACAGCAACTGACGATTATTATTAGAAATAGCAATCCATTGCTGATTTCTCGCTCTTGCCCAATCATAAACTTTAAGAATGGTTGGGGTCAAAGAAAACTGCGGTGGAACCAATTGAAATACTACTGCGGTTGGGATCTTTAAAAGTCCGCAGGCAATTAGAGGACCTAAACAGCGATCGGGATAAGGAAGATTTAATTGTATGACATCTGGTTTAATTTTAAGGAGAAATGCCATTGTTCGAGCTAATTGCGGCAAATAATCGCCTACTTTCTTCAATTCGCGGACATTGGTATCGGCAATATCTAATGGATGGTAATCTATCCCTGCTGTTTGAAAATCTTCGATTAAAGACTTTGTTTCCTCGCTTTTGGGAAAAGCTGCACGAACTTCCCAACCTTCTTTTGCTGCGGCTGAGGCTAAAGTTAGGGCGTGTTCTTCAGCACCGCCGCGAATAGTAGACGGAAATACAACTAATAGTTTCATTCATCTACTCCTTTTGTTCCGCGAGAGAGCTAATTCGCTTCCATTGATTAATTAGAGGTTCCCAAAGCGCATTTGGTAAATTAGGACGAAGATAGCCAAAAGTCCAAAAAAGACGATATACAGGCGATCGCAATAACCATTCTCGTTGTTCGTCGCGATCGAGAATAAAACGTCTATCGGCTAAAATCGATCGGTAATAGGTTTCCAAAGCACCTCGCAAGGTCATTTTTCGTTCGTAAAGTTGTTGAGTTGCTAGCGCTTCTCGATAAGTTCGTTGATAGACTTTAAACAATGGCTCGTTGTGGGAGTGATAGACGGCAGCTTTTGGCTCGTAAACGATCTTGTAACCCTTTTTTAGCATAGCTTGCGCCCATTCTTGGTCTTCATTTCCCGTCAAAGTCTCATCAAAAAGACGTTTTTCCCAATATTGACGGCGAATGGCAGAATTGGCATTAGAAAAAGAGTAGTCGTTAAACTTTTCTGGGTTGCTTTGAAGGCGCATGCGATCGCCATAATAATCTAAATAGTCTCGTTGCACTGGCGGCCAAGCGTCGGGTTGCGGAGCTTGTTTTCCATAGACTCCAGCTATTTGAGGATTGTCGAAGTGCTGTACTAGGTGTTTGAGCCAATCGCGATCGCAAGGAAAAGCATGAGCGCTCAAAGAAATGATAATATCTGCTTTAGCTGCCTGAAATCCAATATTAAGAGAACGACCAAAGGTAAATTCTTCAGGCTTCATTTCAATTAATTTAATGTCATTTTGCTGTCGAATTATTTCCACAGTGCCATCAGTAGAACCCGAATCAACGACAATAATTTCAGTTGGCTTTAAGGATTGTTGGCGAATTAGCTCTAAAGCTTTTGGTAAATCTTTAGCTTCGTTTTTTGTCCGTATTAAAATGCTAATAGTAGTCTCCATAAAGCTTTTTTTGCTATTAAGGTTTTAGAGTACGAAAGAGCAGTTGCCAAGACTGACGAGAAATAGGTTTTTGCCATAAAGCTAGAAAAGCATGTTTTTTAGCCGTTGCCATGTTTCCTGCGCTTAATGCCATTTGAGTCCAGGTACGATGACTATCGATTGGTTTTGTTTCTTTAAACCGCCATGATGGAAGCTTGACTGGTACATCCAAATTGCGACTTTTATAAGCTTCTTCTAAAACGGCAATAACTTCTTGAGTTTGCTGTTGAGCTTTAGTAAAATTAACGCTACCTAAATGAAGGCGATAATGCAGTAAAACCTCTGGCAAGTTTGCTAGTTCGCCGCATTCGGCTAACCGCAGAAAAAGATCTAAATCTTCTGTCATTTTAAACTTCTCTCGATAACCCCCGATCGCGATTAGGGGTTCTCGTCTCATCATCGCTGCGGGGTGTCTAATTGCTCCACCACATCCAGCGAGCAGTTCGGCTTCAATTTTTTTGTGATTTTGTGAAATCCCCATTTCACAGATAGCATCTCCATCCATGTCAATCTGTAGCACCTCGCTCCCCACAATTACACACTGTGGATGAGTCTCAAGATATTCAATCTGTCGCTCGAATCGTTCTGGCATTGCAATATCGTCGGCATCCATACGAGCGATGAATTCGCCACAAGAGAGCGCTAAAGATTTATTGAGCGATTTGGTGAGTCCGCTATTTTGTTGGTCGATGAGTCGAATGCGATCGTCTTGTTTGGCGTAGTTTTCTAAAATAGATAGCGAGCGATCGCTCGAACCGTCATTAATAATAATAAATTCAAAATCTTTAAATGTCTGCGCCAAAATACTATCTACTGCTTTTTCGAGGTAGCGATCGCCATTATAAACACTCATCAACGTACTAATCTTAGGCATAAATCATAAATAAATCAAATTATTTATTAATATCTCTTCAAACTATTTTATAACACCTTTCTCGACAATAATTGCAGTACTCTTGATGGATTCCAAGAACACGCATAAAAGAAAATTTTAATTTTTGCCGACCAATCGGGTTTTCCTTTTATATCTTTGAGCCAGTATATATATTGTTGTCCGATCGAGTTGCGAATTTCCGACAAAATTTCGGGTTGAGGGGAATTAGGCGATAAATATTGTTTTATAAAAGCTCGATAAATTTTTTTGAGTCTGGTTTGTACGATATCTACCCTTTTAATATCTGGAAAATAAGCCGACCAGAAATGTCCTATCCAAAAACCGTGTAGTTCCTTAACCTCATTTTGTTCGAGTGCTTCATTAAGTATATTTTCAAGATTCTTCTCAACCTGCATGAGAAGACATGCTTCTTGTTCGCCGCTTTTTTGGGCTGAAATACTTGTTTGATGGAAACGTTGTTGTAATAAAATCTCAGAAACTATAGCAATTTTGCCGACTTTGACCAAACGACACCAAAGTTCGTAGTCTTGACTGTAACGATAATTTTCGCAATAGCCTCCTAATTCTATTACAGGCTTTCGCCTAAACATAACTTGGCTATGTCCTGCTAGGTGGTTATAAAACAAGAGATACCAAGCGACGATATCGGGAGGACAGACTCGTTGAATTTTATGTATTGGACGACCTTCCCCATCGATTGATTCGATGTCGCAAGAACATAATACGATCTCGGCGCGTTCGTTCAAAAGCGTCGCTTGTTTTTCTAAGCGATTTGGTAGAGATACATCGTCTGCATCTTGTCTGGCAATATAGTCGCCTTGTGCTTGTGCTAGTCCTTTATTAAGGGATTTTGTTAATCCTATATTTTCTTTGTTATCAAGGAGAACGATGCGCCGATCTAAGTTAGCGTATTCAGTAAGAATTTCCCAACTATTATCAGTCGAACCATCATTAACAATAACAAACTCAAAATCTGTACGGGTTTGATTTAGTATACTTTCTATAGACTGCCGCAAGTAACGAGAGCCGTTATAAACGGACATTACAACGCTAACTTTAGGGGCTAAATTACTCATATTAGTTAGTACGTTGCAATAAGTTTTTGATTTAACTTTCCTACTTCTAAATTGTGATATCCCAAGAAAGGCAAGCGTCGAAAAGTAAAATTTTTATCGTTAGCATTCAGCCAATCTTGTTGTGTGGCTAAATGTAAGGCGATGAGTCGAAACCAAGTAGAAAAAGCATTGCTCTGTGCATTTTCGCAAGAAAGTAAGCGCCAGCAGACGTGGTAGGTTCCCTTAGATGACATACGGGTTGGCGATGGCAAAAATTGTGCTAGTCCCAGTTTTTTTAGAAGCTTAGCTTTTCTTCCTTCTCTAGGAAAGCTTAGGAACTCCTTACAATTAGCAAAGCCGCCATCAGCAGAATTGTATAGTTCTAGCAAGGCATTATAAGCTTTCGTCATGGCTTTTTTTACCTCCTCGCTACGATAATCGGTTGCCAGAGAAGCTTTTGCTAGTAAATCGATCGCATCATAATCGAGACAAGTTTGTCCGATCGCATTTCCTCCAAATAATCCATGTTGTTCTTGCAACGATAGACACGAATCTATAATCCGTTCCACATACTGGATAGGTCGATCCCGATAGCCATAATAGAAGGTGAAATGAAAAGTTGCTGCCATCGCATTCGTCAAAGAAACTGGATGCGACCCTTCCCATAGACCCGTTTTTGGACTCTGATGTGCGTCTAGCCAATCGAGAGCGGTATCTACTATCGCTAAAAGTTCTAGCTTTTGGTGACGCTCTACATCGTGACACAACTGGCTCAACACAAACATAACTGGATTAGAATCTAGCCAAGGATTTTGCCAGGATAAAGATTCTAAATAAGGAATAATTCCATCAGCCGTGCGCTTATCTTGCAACCAATCGCGAGGCGGTGGCGGTGGCGCAGACAAAGCATCGAGTGCTTGCTGACAAATCGTAGTCGTTTCTTCTTGAAAATAAGCTAGGTCATGCTCTTCGCTAAGAATGTCTTCTGTGCGAAACAACGGGTCGCAAAAAGAACCGTCTGGTTGCACCCCAGACATCAAAAACGAAATAATTTTGTCTTTGCGTTCGTCGCTTAGTTGTTCTAATCCTTTAGTAAATTCTAGTCCGAGAACGCAATAAGAGGTTGCCATTAAGGTCGCACTTTGATGAGAAGCGAAGCGAAAACCGCCGCTTTGTTCGTCCCAAAGGCTTAAAAAATAGGAAATAGATCGGTCTTGAAGTTGTATGAGTTTTTCTAGCGAATCTAAAGACACATTTAAAGTCTTTGACACTCCGTATTCTCCTATAGTTTTCCAAATATTCTTTAATTAACTTTAACCACCGTACAATAAACGCTCCCAATTGTTAACTCTCGCTCGGTGTATTCAGGAAATGATTCTCGTATCTGGGGCGTAAGGCGTTCTAAACCACCTTTTTTATTAATCTGATTTTCCTTCCAAATCTCAATGTGAAAGTAAGTTTCTGTTAGTTTTTTCAGATCGTCTAGTCGAATGCGATTTAATCCCCAAGCGACATATTCAGTAGGTTTTGGCTGATAGCGTAAATGATTCCAGTCAAGATATTTCTTTTGTTCGTCAGAGGTTAAATCTATATCATCTATTGTCCGAGGGGGAAGATGATGACCGTTCCAACAGTAGAAATTATGGTGGATAAATACAAAGCGTCCTCCAGGTTTCAGGAACTCAGACACCCATTTGAAGGCTCCTTCAATATCCATGAGATGCTCGGTGACGAAATTCATAGTTACAAGGTCGTATTTGATTTCTAAAGATAAGGTTTCCCAACCACCCTCATGCAGAAACAATCGGCGCTTGAATTTCTCCATGAGTTGTTCGGGTGTTACCCCCATATCTTCCATTTCCCCACGGTTGCGGAAATTTTTTGCTAAAGGCGACTTTAGAGATAACTTAAGATCGCAGCCAGTATATCGTTCGGCTCCCAGAAGGAGATAAATAGGTCCATAAAACCCCGTTCCGCATCCCAGATCGAGAATTCTTAGATCGCTAATGTCGAATTTAACAAGTGCTAGGACGCGATCGTAATAACCCATTTCAACTAAACGCATTATTAGCGGAAGTTGCCACCACATCCAAACAGGGCGATCGCGTAAGTGACGCAAGCAAGTTTTTAAGGTTTTTCGCTTGCGAGAAAGCCAAGAGCGAAATTGACGATAACTTTGTTGAGAAGGCTTTAGCCAACTATAATTTGACACTTCGATAGTCATAGATACTTAATCGTTGTGCATAAGAATATAATTGTTTTAGCTTACAGTAACTAAAACACTAAAAATCATATTTAAACAATTCAATATCTTTTGAATATCTTTTCTTAACTTTATTTTTTAAATCTTGCGTATAATAATCCCTATAAGACTTGCTGTTCTTGATTCTCGAATTTAAACTTGGTAAGGTTATATTAGTGAGTTCTAGCTTCTCACACAGCTTTAAGAAATCTTCATTTAAATTTTCAAATTTACCAAGAAAATCTATCAGTAGTTTGCCATTGTTGTCAGTTATAAATGTATATTGAGATCGGAAATGTGTGTCTGCATTAATATCAGGGATTTCTATCGACGCCTCAACAAACTCTTCAAATGGCATTCCAGCTTTAAAAACGCTATATTTTAGTAATCCTTTATGTACGCCATTAATAAAAGTTGGGGGATTGACATCAGCATTCTCTTTTATTTTATCAAGATAACAAGACACTAATCTATCCCAAGGATTTCTTACAAAAGCAAATTTATAATAATCGCTGTAATTGTTAATGTTTTTCTTTGGAACAACAGGAAAAGTAGCATGTGAATGAACGAAAGTGCCTACATTAATATCAGGAGATATATCCATTTCTAATAAATCAGCACAAAGTTTTTTTAAACTCGTACACGCAACTTTGGGGATTGGAAAATACAACGTTTTATATTTTTCCAAGACAATAGCAGAAGATGGGTAATCTACTTTAGCAAACTTCTGTTGTATCTTCTTTTTAGCTTGGTTAACATTCTTTAATAGACGATCCACAATTGTAATTTGACTATTTTTCATCATGTTTTTAACCACCTCTGTTTTGCTTATATGTTCGATCTTTAAAGAGTTTAATGCTAGTTTTTTGATTAAAATCGAGACTTAAGGGCGCTTTGGTTGTGATTCTCTTGTTTTTAAAAATAAGGATAACTCTGAAAGATCTCAAGACTAATGAGCGTTAATGATCTCCTGGTAATAGTTTAAGAGGTCTTGAACGGTACGCTCTGGAGACAGTTCTTCTGTTTTTTGTAAAGCTGCTTGTCCGATCGCATCTAGGTTTGGATGCGTCCAAGCTTCGATAATTTTGTCGGCCAAAGCATTACTATCGCCAATAGGAACCAAAAAGCCATTTTCGCCATCGACGAGCATCTCATCAAAGCTAGCGCCTATGGTTCCAATGACGGGTTTACCTAATGCCATTGATTCCATTAAGGTATTGGGCAAATTATCGACTAATGAGGGAAGAACTACAAGCTTAGCGCCTTTAATAATCGGATAAAGCTGGTTGTGGGGTAATTGACTTAAGAAAATTAATCGATCCCGATTCTCTCCAGCTAAATCTAAAGCATACTCTTTCATCGACGGAGCTAGTTTGCTGGGTAAATCTAGTCCTACGAATACTGTATGTAAATCTGGATAAGTTTTTAATACTTTGGGAAGTGCTTGCGCTAAGATATGAAACCCTTTGTGGAGTTGATAGCGACCGAAGAACATCAGATATTTTTTACCGCTCAAGCACTCATCATAGATAGAAGAATCTAAGTTGCTTGTTTCTACATAAATTGGAGTTCTAATGACTCTGACGTTAGAGATTTTGGCTTCTTCTTCTAACACCTTTTTAAGGACGTAACTCGGCCCGTAAACGTGAGGACTGATTCGATATTGCAACCATTCAAGCCATTCGATCGCTTTGGTATCGCGATCGCGATTTACTCCTGACGACTCATTCCAAGTGGGTCGATAGCAGGAGATCATTACAACATATGGAATGCGCGTCAGAAAACTCGAAAATAAACCGCAACCATAGGAGTTCGGAAAATGCGCGATATCAAAAGGATGCTGTTTGTGGAGTTGTTTGAGTTTGCGATAGGCTTCCCAGCTAAAATCAAGTTTTTGCGCGGTATTTTTGAGGCGATTTTTAGTTAATCGATTTAGCAATCTTTGGAAGCGACTCCCATCATACTTGACTTGAATGCGGTGAACTTGAAGACCGTCATATTCAAAAGAATCGTTATTTTTATCGGACAGCGTAATAATATGAACTTCATGACCCAATTGGGCGATCGCTTTAAAGAGACGATACCAGTGATTTGCTATTCCACCGCTAAAGTACTTTTCCGTCACAAACTCCATCGTAATAACGGCTATTCGTAGTTTTTGCATAGAAGTCATCCTAAACCAAAGTCTTATAAAAATTAAGTCATAGAATTGAGGTTATTTACTTTTTGAAAGCAAGTACTTTTTCATAAACTTCTAAGGTTTGAATAGCAATTTTTTCCCAACTCAGATTTTGTTCGGCAAATAATCTCGCTGCAAGACTTCGGCGCTCGATTTCTTGGGCATTATCTGCTAGCTTCAAAATAGCATCGCTCATCCCGTCTACATCGCCTACTGGCAACAAATCGGCAAAGCTGTCTCGCGTATAGTCGCTTAAACCGCCGACATCATTAGAAATTACAGGCAAACCGCAGGCGATCGCCTCTACTAAAGCATTATTGGCGGTACAATCTAGGAGGGGTAGCACTAGCATACTCGCTCTTTGATATATTTTTAGCAGTTCTTTATCGGAAACGCCTGCATACCAGTGGACTTGTTCGTGTCTAGCCATGCGGACAAGCGAAGTATCGCCATAAGTACGGCTGTTGTAGGGAAGAATAATATCGAATTGAATTTTAGGATTTTTTGCGATAACTTTATCGACAACGCGAGCAAGGGTTTCTGTATCTCGCAACCATCTACCAGAAAAGATACAGCGTGGTTCACTAGAATAGCGATCGCTCTCAAGAGTTTCTGTGCTTGGTTTAAAAAAGTTAAGATCTACGCCGTGTGGAATAAAATAAACGCGTCCGTTTAAGTATTGCTCGAAGTAAGTTATTTCTCGGCTACTTGGAACGATTAATCCATCCAAAGCTGAAATACTGTCTAAATGTCGATGCCACAAACGCCACCAACTCAAAGGTTGATGAGCCGTTCCCACGATTGTAAGGGATAGGCGTTGACCCCAACCGGGCAAAATTCCTAAATTATTTTCGACATAATTAATGTGTACTATGTCAGGTTTTTGTAAAAAACTTTTTACAAAAACTTCTATCTCCGCCGCCGCACTAGAGATATCGTATTTTGGGCCAGTCTTAGTTTTAGCAGCTAGACGCGAAAGATAGCGACGGCTGACTTTTGGAAGAGAGCGATTGGTTTTTCTAAAGACGCTACGATGGTTTCCAGGCTGATGTTGGGCGATCGCGTCGCAAACTCGGTCATAGCCGCTGTGCTTGCCCATCCAGCCGAAGCGTTCGCGCAACCATAAAATATCGAGATCCATAAATTTTATCTAGCTATTATAGTTAATCGAGATGGCGATTGCTAAGATTTACCCAATACTCGTTTCGAGCGCTTAGAAAAGACCGCAGTAGGCTCGATTTGTGCGATCGCTTTTTCTAGCGGGAGCGATCGCCGATTTCCTTTCTTAGCATTAACTTGATAAACTTTATTATTAGTGACATCTAACGCCGTCAACCAGCCGCTATTTTGATGGTAAGCTCCCGTATCGATATCGAGCCAACCCTCACCCGATACAATTTGTCCTGGTTGAACGCCAGGGAATGTAAAAGTAATCGTATGACCTGTAATAATTAGCTTGTCGCTAAAATAAGGTCGAACCATGCTGTGAAATTCATCTCGAATCCAACAAAATTGCTCGGACGATTGTTCTTCTATCGTCATTTTGGGATTCACTCCCGCATGAACTAACCAAATATCCCCTAAATCCAAATAAGTCGGCAGGGTTCTCATCCAATCGATATGTTCTTGAGGAATATTATTGTTATAGCTCACTAGCGTAGAATGACCGCCGCTATAGAGCCAAGCTTGTAGTAAGTTAGTAGAAATTTGACCGTTTCCGACCGCATCGAGCAGCATTTGCTCGTGATTTCCCAGCAAGCATTTATAGTTATTTTTATAAACAAAGTCTACTACCTGGGCGCTATGAGGGCCTCTATCGATTAAATCGCCTAAAAAATAGAGACGATCGTCGCTTCGTAGCGCGACAGACTCTAACAAGCTCATTAAAGTTTCGTAATGGCCGTGAACGTCACCAATGATTATTCGGCGTTGGGTCATTGCTTGCTATCTAAAATCAGTTTTTTGATAAGGTTTCCCAATCTTGTTGGGAAGATCGATCTTTCGACGATTGATATCTATTGTTACATACCAAAACTAGTTGCTAGACTTCGTAATATAGCCCTTAGTTTCTCGTAAACTGCGTGTCTTTGTCTATACCTACTAAAATTAATTTCCTCAAACAGCCAACGCTAACTGCTTGGATCGATCTGGCGATCGCCAATTTAGATATTATCTTACTCGACCATTCCCACTGCGAGCGCAAAGCGGCAAGCGTGGCAATTAATTTAATGTTCCGCTATCCTTCTTATGCGCCTTTGGTACGGAAGTTAACTGCGATCGCGCAAGAGGAATTAGAACATTTCGAGCAAGTCAATCAATGGCTAGATCGAAAAGGAATCCCTTTAGCACCTTTAAATGCACCTCCCTACGGCGCTCGCTTAAAAGCGCAAATCCGCCATCAAGAACCCGATAGATTACTCGATTCGCTCCTTGTTTCGGCTCTCATCGAGGCACGCTCTTACGAACGATTGGGATTGCTCGGTCAATACTGTCCCGAACCAGAGCTAGCTAAATTCTATCGCAGTTTGATGGCATCTGAGGCACGTCACTACGGCATTTATTGGGTTTTGGCAGATACTTATTTCGAGCGAGAGGTAGTACAGCAGCGTTTGGATGAGTTGGCACAATTTGAGAGCGAGATTTTGTCAACGCTACATCCCGAACCAAGAATTCATAGTTAAAGCTTAAGTAATGTATTTTGCTTAAAACTCAATAATTAATCCTGTAAATTGCTTAAAAATAAAAAGGAAATTAACAGTCTTTTTTTGTTTAAAAAAACTGCAATTTCCCCAAATTGAATCGAAGATTGATTTTCTTCTAATAATTTACGAAGTTTCTCATCAATGGCTTTAGCTTGTTCTAGATATTGTTTGTTTTTTTTACTATCTTATGCTTATGCCAACTAGTTTTTATTCTTCAACTCCCTCCTGGTCGATGGGAATTAGCTTATAAAGGGTTCCATTTTGGCTAACTCGCTCGCTTGCTTGAGCGTTTGGTTGAATATTATTTGCTATTGGTTGTTTAACTGCCTTCACTGTGCTTCTTACCGTCTGACCAGCATCCACAGCATTAACTATAACTGTGTGTTCTACATCTTTATATGTATCGCTAATCCCCGTAGCAACGCTATTAACTGCATTATCTATATCTTTAATAGTATCGTTAATATTGGTTGCTGCTTTTTTGACGGTATTGCCTATATCTTTTACATTTTTATTGATTCGCTCGACAGTACTTTTGTTGGTTATTGCACTAGCAATTCCACCGAGGGTCGCACCGATAAGTACTCCAAGTAACAATCTGCCTAAACCATTATTTGCAGTTGTTGATTCTGTATCTACTTGATTTGTAGTGTAGTCTTCTGTAAATTCGGTATAGTTTTGCTTTTCCTGTAAAAGTCGATCGCCATTAGTCATTTTTTTATCTTCCTTTTCGTGAAATTGATTAGTCTTTTTTGTTTATTTGTTTTTAGGTTTTGATAGGCGATCGCCAAGTTAAAAGTTTGTTCATTTCTTTAAAAATGATTTACTTTTATATTTTTGCGATCGCTCTACCGTATCAAGTAACGTTTTTTAAATCCTCAATAAGCTCTCGATCTTCTCATCAAAAAACTTTTTATTGATAAGATTCAGAACTATATGTACTGGGATTTTCATAGTTTGTTTGGTAAGTTGATTGACCAAAATTTTGAGTTTCAAAAGATTCGCTGGCATCGTCCGCCATATTTTTTACTGAGTCTGCTACATCCGCTGTGGATTGCGTAGTACTTTCACTAGAAGCTTTAACAGAATCTGCTGTATCTTTTACAATTTGATTGATATCTTCTGCCGTATTTTGCACTGCATTAACTGCCTGCTTAGTACCTTCGTTTATCCCCTGTGCTACTTCCTTGGTACTTCCAACGACAGCATATGTGACACCTTCACCAACACTCTTTACTGCGTGTCCCAAACCTTTTGCAGTTTCGCTCAAACCTTCGCCAGCAGTTCTAATACCATTACCTACTCCTTTTATGGTATGGTCGAAACCTTGAGAGGCTTTTTTGCCAGCAAATATACCCGTTAATGCACCCAAGGAAACACCAATAAGTCCTCCTAACAATGCTCCTGCTAAAACAGGATTAATCGCTTTATCTTCTGAGTTAGTTTGATATTCCTGCTTAATGGTTGTTTTGGGTTCGATTGTTTGACGAGAAACTGTATCGGATTCCATTGGACGAGCATAGGATTGCTCTGCGTTTCTTGTTTGAGAATATTCGTCTTGCCCAACTGTAAAAGGTTTATCGTTGCTAATCATTATTAATTTCCTTATCGAGCGGTTGTCTATTGATAAACTAACAATTACCTACCAGAACTTTATTGACCTTAAGACACATATAAATAGTTATTCAATTTATTTACATCTCTAGATGTTAATTAGATTACTAAACTCAATTAATATCGATTAAATTTATTTAAAAAACGATCTCTACAATAATAGTTTGCAAATTATTTTTTTATCACAAAAGCAATTTCTTCAATAGTTTATGACAATAAACACGCTTAAATATTGTTTTTGATTAATTTTTTTGAATATGACTTATGAAAATTTTTAAAGTATAAAAAGACGAAAGTTTATATCTTATAGCTGTGTTTGATATAAGTCGTTAGGCTAGCACCAGGTAATGACAATTGATAAATGTAAGATTCACTTGCGATCGCCTTAAATCAGTGACTAGCGATCGGTTATCAATAGCCTTCATCAAAACTTCATAAAAGACATAGTTATTGCTTGCTTCTAGTTGGGAATACTGAGAGCAAAACCTATTAAAAGTAATTAAATGGTTATAAACACGGTTGCAGAAACTTTGCTGTCTACATCGCCTCGCGAAATTCCCGAAGGAACGCCTATCGATAGTCCCATTCGAGTTATTCATCATCTCGAATCTGGTCTTAAAACTTTAGACGAACAACAACAAGAAATTGCGACTAAATACCCCGATGGGCCGCAACGTCTGCGAGGATTAGCGGGAACTGGAAAAACGATTCTTTTAGCCAAACGTGCGGCTAAAATTCATCACGAACATCCTGAGTGGAAAATTGCTTTTGTCTTTTTTACCAAATCTCTTTACGATCAAATTCGCAAAAACAGAATTCGCTCTTATTATGGAGAATTAACTAACGGACAAGAACCCAATTGGGACAATTTAAACGTCTTACACGCCTGGGGAGGAAAAGAACAAAATGGATTTTATCGACACTTAACTAATGCGTGTGGATTACAACCAAAAACTGTTAAAGATGTTGAAAACGAAATCGGAAAAGTCTCGCCTGGAGGCGCTTTTAAATATGTTTGCAATATGCTCGAACTAGAACTTACCGATTGTCCCATTCTTTATGATGCTATTTTGATTGATGAAGCGCAAGACTTACCCGCCTCATTTTATCGACTCGCTCGCAATACTTTGACCGAAGCAAAAAGACTTTATTGGGCATATGATGAAGCTCAGGGAATAGATTCTTTAATCGTTCCAGATGCAGCTAAAATTTTCGGTCGCCATCCCGACGGAACGCCGATAGTAGATTTAGGTTTAGCAAGCAATCGATCTTTCTTTTATGAAGGAACCAATATTCGTAAATCCGAAAATCTAAATAAATGCTATCGAACGCCTAAACTATTGTTAATGGCGGCTCATGCTATCCACATGGGACTGTTACGAAAAGAAGGCGTACTGCAAGGAGTAAGCAATCGAGAAGAATGGAAAAAATTAGGCTATGAAGTTCTCGAAGGCGATTTCACCGATGCCAGCATTAAAGAAAAAAAATCGATAAAAATTGAACGACAGGCTGAGAAAAGTCCCCATCCAATCGACCAAGAAAATTTTGTAGAAAAAGAAGGTGTTGGCGAAACGCTAATTATCGAAACATTTGCCGATGAATCTGAAGAACAGGAATGGATTGCACGACAAGTTGCACTCGATTTAAAAAAGGGACTTCAGCCATCGGATATTACGATAACTGCTTTGGGTGGAGAAAAAGAACAAGACTATTTTCGCCGCCTTCAAGAAACGCTGAAATATTATGGCGTTAAAAGCTGTATTGTTGGCGTAGATAGCGATGCTAGCGAGTTCGGAAAATCGGGTTGCGTGACCATTACTAACGTATATCGTGCCAAAGGAAATGAAGCTTGGAAAGTATATGTCGCTCGATTTCATTATGCAACTAAGCCGATACGCTGGAAAAACGAAAGCGAATTACAAAAGCGCAATGAAGCGTTTGTCGCCATGACTCGCACTCGCGTTTGGTGCGTGGTTACAGGACTGGAAAACCCTGTTTTTGACGAGTTGCGAATGGCAAAAGAGCAATTTCCCATTCTCCTGTTTCCAGCTTTTAACAAAAACTCTCTCAAACGAGTGACTGACGAGCAGGGAAACGATTAATTTGAGCCATAATTAAACGCTATTTATGGCATAGGGTGGGCAAATGTGCCCACCCTACTAAGTAGTAATTAAACTTATTTTTTCCTAAACTCGAACTTGATTTTAGCTTACTTTACCACCAAATTCGCTCGCCATTTTCGTCAACTCGTGCCTGACGAATGACATCAGAAATTTCTTCAGCGTCTTTGACGTGGTGCAATGCCTTTTGTTCGCCGTCTGGCTCATCCACTACAAAGTAAGTCGGGACTTTGATGTGGTCGCCTGTGATATCAGGAGCATCGACAGCTAGCTGTTGGGCTTTTTCTTCGATCGATTCGGGTTCGTCAGAAATGCGATCGCCTGGGTTGGCAGTTAAATTTCTTTCTTTTGGACTCAGTTTTTCATCGCCTTCTGGTTCTAAAGGACTTTCAAATTGTTTTTTTGATTCTTCGTTCATGGTTTTTTTCCTATTTTGATAAAGTTATTCGTTGAAAAATTTGTTAAACAGATGAAAATTTTAGGTAATTATTAGAGTCAAACAGCACTCTTGCTCGTTTAAGAGTGCTGAAACACTCAACAATTATTATTTGCCACCATTAATTGCTTTATTTATTTTTGTGGCTTTGCTTTCCTGCTTTAGCGTGTTGCTCTTTACTACCGCCTTGAGTTCCCTTTTCTTTTGTCGTTTTATCGTCGCTACTTTCGTTGCCATTCCCATTTCCTTTGTGGGAACGCTTGCCACCTTCGCGACCGATTTCTGACATAAACTCTCTATCTTTGCTAGTAGTTTCGCCGCCTTTACGACCCGCTTCTCTTGCTTCTTCGGAGGTAAATTCGTGTGCAGTTCCTTTTTCATGGGCTGCTTTACCACCTTTGCTGGCAATTTCACGCTGTTTTTCCCGATCCATTGAAGCAAATCCACGTTTGCTTGTGTTTGACATAATTTTCTTTCCTGTAATCCGCCGATTTCTGCAATTTTTCTTAAAAAGGAAAAATTTTCCGAAAGCTTGAAGCCGTAACCATTCCCTTTTGTCTTCCTATTTAATTTAGAATCTTTAAGCGCTACAAACTTCTCTCTAAAAGGTTAGTTTCTTATCAATCTAAGAGCATATTTATGCACTTCTACTCTCTCAAACTCATCCAGTGCAATCTTTTATAGTTTGTCAAAACAAAGTTTTTGCTTTAAATTTAAAGCAAAAATTAATTGTTTAAAATATAAAATAAAGTGCGATTAATGCGATCGCACTTTATCTCTTTTTAGCTAGCATTTGTTAACTAGCCATTAACGACTACGCCGCCATTAGGATGCAAAATTTGACCGGAGAAGTAGGAGGAGTCATCAGAAGCGAGGAAAACGTAGCTTGGAGCCACTTCTTCTGGTTGTCCGGGACGTTTCATCGGTACTTGAGCGCCGAAGCTTTCTACTTTCTCTTCAGGAAAAGTAGAAGGAATCAATGGTGTCCAAATAGGCCCTGGCGCTACGCCGTTGACGCGAATTCCTTTTTCAACTAAAGCTTTAGCTAGAGAACGAGTAAAAGCAACGATCGCGCCTTTTGTTGAAGAATAATCTAATAGTTGTGGATTGCCTTGGTAAGCAGTGACAGAAGTTGTATTAACAATAGCACTTCCTTCTTTAAGATGGGGTAATGCTGCTTTGCTTAGATAAAACATCGAGAAAATATTGGTACGAAAAGTACGCTCTAATTGTTGGGAGCTAATTTTTTCGATGCTTTCTTGAGGATGTTGTTCGGCGGCGTTATTAACTAAGATATCGAGTTTTCCCAGTTGGTCTACGGTTTTCTCTACTACTTGCTGACAAAACTGTTCGTCGCCGATGTCCCCTGCAATGGTGATGCAACGCCGTCCGTTTTGTTCGACCATTTGTTTAGTCTTATCTGCATCTTCGTGTTCGTTGAGGTAAACGATCGCGACATCTGCCCCTTCTTTAGCATACGCGATCGCGACGGCACGACCGATACCGCTATCGCCTCCGGTAATTAATGCTACTTTTTCCTTTAGTTTGTCGCTACCTTTATATTTTGAATCCTCAGACTGAGGTTTTGGTGTCATCTCGGATTCGCGTCCGGGTTGACTTTCCTGGGTTTGTGGCGGTTGTAGTTGCTGTTCGCTTTCAGGCATATCTTTATCTCCTGTTGAAATAAATGTGTTATTTGCACTTCTGCTCAGATTTCAAAAATTAGAGAGACACGTCTATTAATTTGACATTTAATTAATGTTCGAGCGTCTCTCAAAAGACTTATGTAATTTCTATTAAGTAACCAAGCGAGTGCCAAAATTTATTTAACAAAATTTTTTTAAAAATAGTTCTTAAAAAGGTAGGAATTTAAATTTATAAAAATCTAGCTTATGGAACATGACATTAATCCTTAAGTTTGCCATTTTGGTAGAGGTTAGAGAGCGATAAATAATCGATACTCAAACTATAGATTTTGTAGCAAGCAGAAAGGTTAGTTACAGAACTATCATTCACTATAAAAATGAAGGAGTTCCTATGAAAGGACAAATGTGCTGGCTTTCCAAGTATGGAAACGATGGCGAAAAAATATTACATTTAAGATTAAATAATTTTGAAGCCTGGACTCCCTACACGGCGATGCCAAAATATTCAGTTCCCGATTATAAGGATATGCCCGATGGCTCGAAAGGTTGGGCAACTTTCCAAAAATTATTAAGAGATGGTTGGAAAATAGTTGCTAGCGAACCAGCCTATAAAACTCATTCAGCGATCGATTTTCCACCCGAACAAATGGCTAGCTAAATCATTGAATTTTATATAAATTGACTCACATCTGTCTGTCAAAAAGATGTGAGTTTTAATGTTGAAAAATTTGTGGAAATTCAGAGGTGAATTATGAGCGAAGAATTCAAAGCAGGCGATCGCGTTCGCTGGAAGAGTTCTAGCGGAGAAATCGAAGGAGAAATTAAAGAAAAGCTTACCGAGGAAACGCAAATTAAAGGACATCATGTAAAAGCTTCTGAGGAGAACCCGCAGTATTTAGTTGAAAGCAGTAAAACAGGCAAAGAAGCCGCCCATAAACCCGAATCATTAGAAAAAATAGAGGAATAATCGTGACTAAAAGCGACAAAGAAATTATTCAGGAATTTCAAGAAGCGGTCAATATGAGCGCCCAAGAATTAGAATCCTGGTTAAAAACGAAAGAATCAGAAGAAGTCGGTCAAAAAGATGGTGGTAGCGAATCGAAAGGACATGAATCGGGACGGCGCATTGTAGAACTGCTCGACAAAAAACAGTCAGAGTATGATGAAGAAGATATATCTCAGATGAAAAGAGTTGTTAGCTACGTTCATCGCCATTCTGCGCAACGTCCCTCTGGAGATGTAGAAAATACTCGTTGGCGCTATTCTCTAATGAATTGGGGACGCGATCCGCTCAAAGAATAGCAACAAAACTAGACGGCAATGCGACGATAGCGAGCCTCAAATAACGAATATATGGCATAAGCTATCAAACCAATCGCTACTAATCCTAAAATCCACGCCCCATAGGGTTGTTGTTCCAGCGTTGCCAATGCTTCTCCAAGTCCCTTAGCTTGATTTGCATTGGAATGTCGTGCCGCTTGAATGAAAAATATCCCAATAATAGCAAAAACAACAGCACGAGAAGCAATTCCCAACCTACCCACGCGCATTGCCCAAGTTCGCTCTGTATCGTTCATTTGTTGCCATTTTAAATGGCGGCGAAACTTGCCCTTAAATGCTTCATAAAGATATGCGATCGCAACGCCAATCGTTACCACACCCGCCAATCCTACCATCCATTGTCCAAAGGGTTGAGCGAGGAATCGCGCCGTCCAATCTTTTGTAGAGTCGCCACCGCCGCCACCGGAACCGAGAATCAGTTTAATAGCTGTTGCTGCTAAACCTGCATAAGCAAAAGCACTAAAAGTATAGCCGAGACGTTGAGCAATTCGTTTAGCATCGCCGTCTTGACTGGTTCTTTCTGGGTCGAATATTGCTTCCACCAAGCGCCAGATTGCATATCCGATTAGTCCCACCGTAACAATACCCAGCAAAAATTTTCCAAACGGTTGATTAATTATTTCTTCCAATGCGCCGCTAGTATCGGTCGTTTTTCCCCCAACGCCAAAAGCTGCCTGTGCTGCTAGCAAACCGACAATAAAATAGACTGTGCCTTTAGCTGCATGACCCAATCTCGCCAATTTCTCAACCCAAGGATGAGCGGCGACTTGTCGTGCTGGCTGTTGAATGTTATCAAATTTCATAAATGTATTCCTTAATGATGTAAGCTATCAGGTTTTTTAAGATGAGGGAATAGGGAATGGGGAGTAGGGAATAGGGCATGGGGAATGGGGAATAGGGAATGGGGAATGGGGAGTAGGGAGTAGGGCATGGGGAATGGAGAATGGGGAATGGGGAATAGGGAACAGTAAAAAGATTGAGATAGATTTGGCTAGTTTTAAGAATTAGGAAGTTTAAATGCGTTTTAGGTTAACTCCGCTTTTAGGCGAACTCGTCCAAATGGTTCGATAAACAAACTATTTTCTTGAATTTCAACTTCTGTCTCGTTTACCCAAGCTTGCTTGACATCGACACCGTGCAAGCATAGTCGAACTTTTTGGTAAGGAAAGGGGTAGTCACCTTGCTTATCCCAACTCAGTTCTAAAAACTCTCCACTGGGGATGAGTTGGAAGTCATCAACGCGCCATTTTCCATAGCCATCGCCAGCATCGCTATAGATGCGTCCTTCACAAATTCCCTGCTTCGATGGATAAAGATGAAAAAGCAACTCATCGTCTATTTGCATCGGTAAAATCGTTCCTGCTCTTACTAGTATGGGTATTCGTTCTAGCGGTGCTTGCAAATTGAATTGCTGCGATCCTGCGATCGCGGTATCTTCCCAGAAATCGTACCAATCCCCTTTTGGAAGCAGGAGAACGCGAGAAGTAGCCTTTTTCTCGACAATAGGACAAATTAAAAGCGCATCGCCCAACAAAAACGCATCGTCGATATTCCAAAGATCGCTATTGGTACTATCGACCCAAAATAACGGACGAACTAATGGATAACCCTTTTGATTCGCTTCCCAAGCTAAGGTGTAGAAGTAAGGCATCAGGCGATAGCGCAAGCGCAAGAAGTCGCGAATAATAGTAAGTATTGGCTCGCCAAACGTCCAAGGAGCGCGAGGTTTGGAATTGTTAGCCGAATGGGTGCGACAAAACGGCAAAAAGCACGACATCTGAAACCAGCGCAGGTATAATTCAGCACCAGGATTGCCTTTAAATCCCCCAATATCGGCTCCGCTATAAGGTATCCCCGATAAACCTAGATTCAAGACTGTTGCGATCGTAACGCGCAATGCCTCCCAAGTTATTTCAATATCGCCCGTCCAAGTCCAGGCATAACGTTGCAATCCCGCCCATCCCGCACGAGAAACGATAAAAGGTCGTCGTTCGGGATGATAGACGCACAGTGCTTCGTATCCCGCTTGTGCTTGCAGCAATCCATAGACGTTATGTGCCTCGCGGTGGTCGCCTCCTCTCCCTTCGAGAAAATGTTGGGTCTTGTGTGGCGGTAAGGAAGGATCGCCCCACTGGACAAAGACTGCGGGTTCGTTCATATCGTGCCAGAACCCATAGAAGCCTAAATCGAGGAGATATTCATACTGCCGACTCCACCAGTGACGAGCCTGCGGGTTGGTAAAATCGGGAAAGGCACATTCACCGGGCCAAACGCTTGCAATAACGGGTTCTCCATTGGGAAGCTTGCAAAAAATATCTTGTTCTCGACCTTCCTGAAATAATTTGTTGCTGCGATCGACTTTGACACCAGGGTTAATAATAGTAATTAGCCTTACCCCTTTTTCATTCATTTCTGCGGCAAATGTTTGAAGATGGGGAAAGCGATCGCGATCGATGGTAAAGGCACGAAATCCGTCGAGACAATCGATATCTAAGTGCATGGCACTCAAAGGGATATCGTGGCTTTCAAAATTCTTAGCCGTTTCGCGCAGTGCCTTTTCTTTCTCGTAACCCCAACGGGAATGATGATAGCCTAGCGCCCAACGAGGCGGCAAAAAAGGGCGACCCGTTAATTGCGTGTAACGATCTAGCAATTGCGGGAGCGTACCACTTGCAAAATAATAACGCAATGCTCCCCCACCAAATTCAGCTACAGCTAACTTTTCAAACCGAAATTTGGCAGGATAAGGGTTTTCATAGAAGATTTCGTAACTACCTGCCGAATGCAAGCCTAAATAAACCGGAATGCAAATATAAAGCGGATCTTTACCTTTTCCGTATTTCCCTTCAGCGTCGCGGTTCCACATCTGATAGGTTGTTGCTTGTCTGAGGTTTAGCGGTGCGGCGCGTTCTCCTAATCCATAAATACATTCATCATCTCTGAGTTGCGCTTGATGCAGCCAACCCGAAATGCTCGTTTGAGAGGTTTTCTCTGTTCGTCTTTGGGGCGGGAATTCTTGGCGTAGCGTTTTTCCTTGGGCGTTTTGATATGCGATCGCGCCATCGCCGTATACAATAATTTTTAGTGTAGGGCTTGCGATTTCCCAGCGATCGCCTTTTTCTTCAAAGGTCGTTTTTACTTCTTCCCAATCTTGCTCGATAATGCCGTAGGGAATGGGTGGAATATTAGGTTTCCAGTCTACTCGAACGAGATCGGGAGTAAGAAAGTAGATTTCTAATTCGAGGCTTTCAAAATAAAAATATCCTCCTTGCGCGATTCGTTCGGCTTTTACAAGGTTGCCACTTGGTTCGTAAATTTCTAAAGGTTGGGCGCTTCGATATTTACGTTCTAATAAATCTCGTTTGATTGGATAGACAAGCGATCCAAAGAATCTTCGGAATTTGATGAGGCGAAACGTCAATGATAATTGCTTTAAGAGATTCATAACTACAAATACAAGAACGCAAGGATAAATAATGGGTTACGTTGGTTTTTGCGATCTGCGTTGGCGTTAGCCTGCCGTCAGGCACAGGAATCGCTTAGAGTCGTAATCTCTCAAAAAATTATTTTGACCAATCCAAAAATATTTTATGAATTCTAAAAAATTATTTCTTCTATCTATTGACAAAATGTTTTTCTATTGCTTTGGGCTGAATTTCAGAAGAAATTGCTCAGTTTGTTAATCGACACTCCTTCCTAAAGATTGATTTTAATTTCTCTCTAAAGTTGGATTTTTTCTTTTGAAAAGTCTAATTTCGTTAGCAAGTCTAGATAAATTAGTTGGGTTCATCATATCGGTAAGCTTTTATTTAAAAGAAGTTTTCGCGATCGCATTTAAGCCATATAGCGCGAACTTGCCAAGTATCTTCGCGATTTTCTTCTCCAAAAGTATGAACGCGATCGTGTAAACTTGTGCCTTCAATTGTATATTGATTGTCTTCAAATTCTCCAGCACAAAACATCCGCCAACAGCGATGGGGACAGTAGGCATAATGATTGAGTGCAGCAATTGGAATATAGTCTATTTCGCTCATAATTTTCTTCTTACCATTCCCATTCCCATTGTGGTTTTCCGTCCGATTCCGCAATACAGCGCAAAATCAGCTAAAGCATTTAGTTGTTGAATTTGTATTGGATCGATCGCTTGCTCGCTCGTATAATTATGCATAAGGACAAGCATTTGCCCAAGGATGTTGCGATCGCGGCGTTCCTAAAATATTAGTAATCTTTAAATCAGCAGATCCTAAATGCCAGGGAGTATCGGGATTTAGATTCA
>JALOOL010000449.1 GCA_025454425.1 Hydrococcus sp. Prado102
GGTTAGGAACATCTCGCTTGGGAACCGTTTAGTCCCTGTTGTTCGGTTGAAGATTGACTTTTTTTGCACGGAAATGAGGTTTTAAAATAATCGTTAAAGAAAGCAAGTTGAAGAACAGCTAAAATTAGATTTGAAAAAATCTTTTCTGCATTAAGCATTCTCATTCATAATTCAGTTGTATGGCTGCAAAAGCTACAACTCTAATAACTTAATTTCTGGAAACCTTATTATGTCCAAAATAGTGTCCATTCACTCCTTTCGGGGTGGCACTGGTAAGTCTAATATGACCGCAAATCTGGCAGCGACAATCGCTCGTCACAACAATCGGGTTGGTATCGTGGACACCGATATTCAATCCCCTGGCATTCACGTTTTATTTAACTTCGAGCCTGACAAAATCGATCGCGCACTTAATGATTATCTCTGGGGGCAATGTTCGATTGAAGAAGCAGCTTATGATGTCAGTTCGATACTCAAAACAGGCAACAGCAAAGGTAGCATATATCTTATTCCATCGAGTATTCGGACGGGGGAGATTACGAGAGTTCTGCGCGAAGGCTACGATGTTGGGTTGCTCAACGAAGGATTTCAACAATTAATTGAGGTTCTTAACCTAGACTATTTGTTTATCGATACCCATCCTGGGTTAAATGAAGAAACCCTGCTTTCGATTACTATTTCTGACGTACTATTGCTGATTATGCGTCCCGATCGCCAGGATTATCAAGGAACTGCGATCGCGGTCGATATTGCCCGTCAGCTTGACGTACCTAAAATGTTACTTATGGTTAACAAAGCCATCCCCAGCCACGATCTAGGGGCACTCAAGCAGCAAATTCAGTCAACTTTTGATGTTTCAGTAGCTGGAATTTTACCATTGTCTGAAGAGATTGCCGCTCTAGCTAGTAGTAGCATTTTCTGTTTGCGCTACCCCAATCATCAATTTAGCGCTGTTATAGAATCGGTCGCCAAGCAAATTATGGATTAGTCTTCTTAAAAAAGATGTCAAGCAATCTGCCTCATAGTGCTGGCAATGAAGAAGACAACAGTCAATCGACGGCTGGTTTGAGTATGGGAGATGTCCTTTTACTACCCGATGCCGAACGTCAAATTGTCAATTTGCTAATGCGACAGCGAGAAGCAACGGTTATCCAAGTCGCCACACAGATCGAGCAATCGCCCCAAACAGTTCTTGAACTGCTCGATCGCTTAGTAGAAAAGGGATTTATCCAATATACAGAGGTTGAAAACGAACGACGCTACCGCCCTCGTCTGGCTCCCAAACGCAATCGCTCAGTTCCTAAAAATATCTGGGATAAGTTAAGCGATCGTTGAAGTATAAGATAAGTGCGATCGCAGCCTTAGCTAATAATAAATTTACCTAAAAATTAAATGAATCTCGATTTAGTCGCTGTCAAAGGCATTCAATTTTACCAAGCGTCGGTAGGAGAATGGCTACTGTTTTGATGGAGGAGTCGGTTGTGAGGGTGTAGATTTCGGACTTGGGGGCTGCGATAAATGTTCTTGGTAGCAAATCGAATAAATTCGCTATATGTAGTTTGGTTAGTATAATCAAGAGCAAGCTAAATTAATAAAGATAAGTAATGAGAAAGCTTTACTTTCTAGTCCCAGGAACGGGCGGTAAATTCGCCTGTGGCGGTCTTTGGGCAGAATTAAAAACTCTCAACCTAGCAAAACAAGTTTGCGATGCTGATATCGTTACCTATCGTCAGAGAGAAAAAGAGACGCTTTTCCTGGACGATCTGCTAACAGAAAACAGATTAGATAATATTATCTTCGTCATTAGCTGGGGATTTGATGTTGCTAAACTCGCTACTAGACTGAAAGATTATAATGTCATTTACCACGCTCACAGTGCGGGTTATGGTTTTACGCTTCCCTCTAGCGTCCCGATTATTACCGTTAGCCGCAATACACTAGGCTATTGGGGACAGCGAGCGCCCCATTCTCCTCTCTATTATCTCCCCAATCAAATCTCCGATGAATTTAAAAATTTTAATGGCGATCGCGATATCGATGTTTTAATTCAAACTCGCAAATCATCTGAATATTTATTAGATGAATTAATTCCAGCTTTACAAAAGCAATGTAACGTCCACGCGATCGATTCTTATGTCGAAGATTTAGCAGGATTATTCAATCGTACCAAAGTCTATCTCTACGATTCTGCCCAATATTGGGCGCTACAAGGAGTTAGCGAAGGATTTGGCTTGCAACCAATGGAAGCTTTAGCTTGTGGGTGTCAAGTTTTCTCTAGCGTTAACGGCGGACTTTCCGACTATTTAGATCCTGGATTTAATTGTTATAAAATTGCAAATTATTCCAAAGAATACGATATCCAACGCATTCTCAAAGTTATTAATTCTCCTGTTGTTCCTACTTTAAGCGAAGAGTTTTTTGCTGAATATCGTACCGAAAATATTCTCAAGCGGTTGACAATCATCTTGTCTGATGTTAACGAGTTTTTTGATTTTAAACAAGCGTCGCGATCGACTATTAAAAGTCTAAATAAGATGCGTTTATTTCAATTGAATTTAAAAAGGATATTGACAAAAATTAGGAAAAAGCTCTAAGTTTTTATGTCTGCTCAATACTTGCGATCGCAAACAATTACAGCAATTAAATATCTTATCGTAGGTTGCGTTGAGGCACGAAACCCAACATCTATAGCAATTCTTGGTAAAGTAAGGAGCTTTTCTATCGCTAAAATCCTTTTGGAAGCAGGAGCAACAGAAGGTTAATTCTATATCGCTCGCGTCTTCAGCTAACATTCTTTTTAATTTAGTTTATGCGATCGGTAAGCTGTTCGACATAAAAATCGCACATTGAATTAATTTCCCAAAAGAACTAAATTTATTTTCCTTCTGCTTTCTGGAGGGGCTGTGTGGCGAGGTTTCCTCGCCACCTTGTATGCCCCGTCCCTCTGCCTTTTTATTACAATTCCATCACGCCATCTAAAAATTCTCTAATTTGCTTTTCATCTAAAGAACAACTCTTTCCTTTTGTATGAGAATTGTCTGAAGCACATGATGTAGAGATGGCTTCAACTAGGGTTCCTGTCTTCGATAAAGCGCCTTGTAATTTTTCAACCTGCGTCTCTAACGATTCAATCCGGTCGAGTAAAGCGCGGATAACAACCGCTTCTGAATCGGGTAAATTGCCGTGTTCGAGGGGATTGACACGAACGCCAGAACGATAGAGAATGCGACCGGGAACGCCTACCACCGTACAATCGGAAGGAACGTCGCGCAAAACAACAGAACCCGCGCCAATGCGAACGTTATTGCCAATCTGAAGATTGCCGAGAACTTTTGCCCCAGCCCCTACAACTACATTTTCTCCCAAAGTTGGGTGACGTTTGCCGCTTTCTTTTCCCGTTCCACCCAGCGTAACGCCTTGATAAATTAAGGCATAATCTCCTACGATCGCAGTTTCTCCAATCACAACTCCCATTCCGTGATCGATAAATACCCCTTGACCTATTTGCGCCCCTGGATGTATTTCAATTCCGGTCAAAAAACGCGCTAAATGGGAACTTAAGCGAGGAATAAACGGAATTCCAAGGCTATACAACCAATGAGCAAAACGATGAAATAAAAGCGCTTGCAATCCTGGATAGCAAAAGAGAACTTCTAGCCAGTTACGCGCGGCTGGGTCGCGATCGAAGATGATCCGAAAGTCAGCAATGAGTGAAGCTAGCACGATTTGTTGTCCTGTTCAGTCATAAGGCCTATTAAACTATCTTACCTAGATTCGATGCCTAATTATAATTGGCACAGATATTATTAATCTTGTGAGTTGCTAGCAGCCAATTTATTTTAATGTTAAGGAATGTTACAATAATGCCGTCATGCCAGCATAACAGCTTGACATTATAGAAAGGAATCGATATCGTACTAAGATATACCCGGGTAAAGCCAATTAGAGTGATATGCAAGACAAGCAAAAGGTCACGCTATACCTTCCCCCAGGAGTTCATCGTCAACTTAAAATTAGGGCGGCGGTAGATGAAGAATCCATGTCAGCCTTAGTGGAAAGAGCAATAGCGTTTTACATAAAATATCCTGACAAAGTAGAAGAAATAGAAGCTTCTACCAAAGGAAATAAACATAAAGTTCATATTTGTCCAGAATGTGAAGCCGCCGTGGTGATGCGAGATGGAGAACT
>JALOOL010000450.1 GCA_025454425.1 Hydrococcus sp. Prado102
AGACCCATGGGTCTCATTTTGGAAATCGGCAAAAATGGCGTTTGGAACTCCGAGCAAGTTGCTAAAGTGAAACCCGATGTCTCTTACTTTCTCGTCGATTTAATCGAGGTAACGCAACAACAACCAGATCTCATTCAATCGATGTTGCAACAACTCCTACAACAATTTCAATTGTTTACATTAAAACCGCTCCCTTGTCAAGTTTTTTCGAGTAATAGCGTTGTCGATGCCTTTCGCCATATGCAACAGGCAAAACACATCGGCAAAATCGTCATTTCACAAAACCCTGTGAGAACTAATGACGTGCGCAATAATATAACAATTCGTCCAGATGGAACGTATTTAATTACTGGCGGATTAGGAGGCCTGGGATTACAAATTGCTAGTAGGATGGTCGAAAAAGGAGCAAAACATCTCATTTTAGTCGGACGCAGCGCACCTTCTCAAACCGCACAAGAAACAATTAGCCAACTCGAAAAAGTAGGCGCTAAAGTTAGCGTTGTTCGAGCAGATATATCCAACCCCGATGATGTAGCTAAAATAATTGCTTCCTATCAAAAATCGGAAGTCGAAAGCAAAAATGAAACTGATAACGGGAAGAAGGGCGCACGCCATGCGCCCCTAAAAGGTATCGTTCACGCTGCTGGAATCTTAGATGATGGCGTACTAATGGAGCAAAGTAGTGAAAAATTCGATCGCGTTATGGCTCCCAAAGTCCAAGGTGCGTGGAACCTTCATTTAGCGACTCAAAATATTACGCTCGATTTCTTTGTTATGTTCTCTTCTGCGGCTTCTCTATTGGGTTCAGCGGGACAAGCAAATTATTGCGCTGCTAATGCCTTTTTAGATGCTTTAGCTCATTATCGACGCTCTCAAGGTCTTCCTGGAACGAGCATCAACTGGGGAACTTGGGAAAATGCAGGAATGACCGCTCGATTAACCGAACAAGAGCGATCGCGATTAACGCAACAAGGAATGTGTACAATTGTACACATAATAGGATTGCAAATTTTAGAAGAAATACTCGATCGCGATCTTACGCAAATCGGCGTGTTACCTATCGATTGGTCGGTATTTATCGAGCAATTTTCTAACGATTTATCGCTGTCTTTCTTTGAGAAAGTAACCGAGAAGATACAAAATAAATCTGAACTACTTCAGCAACTAGAATTAGCAACAACGAGCGATCGCATCCAGATTTTAATCTCGCACCTACGCACTCAAATCGCTAAAATTTTGGGGATTAAATCGTCAGAAGCCATAGATATCGAGCAAGGACTGACTGAGTTGGGAATGGATTCGCTCTCATCGGTAGAACTGAGAAATAAATTACAAACCGATCTGCAATGTAGTTTACCTTCTACTTTAATTTTTGACTATCCTAATATCAATGCGATCGCTAATTATTTAAACCAAAAACTCTTTGCTCTTAATTCTGACAATTCAGCAGAATCGAGTGGTAATGTCGATTTTGCGAGCGCTCAAGTACAAGATCTTTCAGAAGAAGAAGCTGAAGCGATGTTGCTAGAAGAATTAGAAAAAATTATGCCCGATGAAATCTAAAAATTCATTGTAAATGAGATATTAAGGTAACGGGATACCTGCCGAACAGTAAAATTTGGATCTTGGAGTAGAGTATTACATAGAGATGAAATCGCCATAGCTTTATAGCTAGGATTTCTAATCGCCACTAGCTCTTTACCTCTATTTCCTCATCGCCGATAATCCCCAAAGCTTCTGCTACATTGCGACGGACTTCAGGATCTGGATCTTCTGCTAGAGCTTTACAAAGTGCAGGTACAGCCTCTTCACTGCGAGCTTTTCCTAACGCAATTGCTGCTTGGGAACGAATATTTGGATCTCGGTCTGATAAAGCAAGGATCGCAACTTCGCTGTTGATTTCAACTGGTTCATTCAACTTGCTCTTGTATAAATATAAATATGTCTTAACAAATTCAGTGACATACTCATCGCTAGTAGGAGAAAATAATTTTGAAAACTTCAATCGAAACTGCTGCTTTCTAGAAGGCAAAGAATTTACAGCTACTCCAACCCAAGCTCCTATAAAGCCTCCAATAACAAACAATATCGCAGTTCTTGTAGCTGCTCCTATAGAACCTCCACAAATTGCCCAAATAGCTACTATTAAGCTTGCAATAGCAATCCCAATCCCGATCGAATCAGTCATAGAGCTAGCTGTTCGAGCTACAGTTATTTCTACATCTGTCGATTTGATGATATGTTGGTGAGCTTTTTCTATTTCGGAGTTGTTCATGCAGCCTAAACGCCATAACATTCCATCTACGGAATATTATAGCGAAATCTAGCTTATAAAACTCATAAAAAAAATTACTTAAGTTAGTTAATTTAATCCATAAATATTGCTTAATTTGTTTTTAAAATTTTATTTAATTAAGTAACTATCGCAACTGCAAATATCAAACTCATTAAACTTAAAATAACAAGCTTAAGATCCAATCGCAAATTCATCAAACTTGTCAACTTCAGAATCGGGTTTGCGCGTATCAAAACGATAACTACTAACCGTCCCATTACTGGTATCTAAAATACTAAATACCGTAATATCGTTGCTGGCGATATAAGGAAGCGATCGCCCGTTTTCATCTAATAATGGAGCGATAGTAGGAACGACAGGTTCTAATCCATTTGGATCGCCAATAGCCGCATAATCTAAGTTAATATCTCCCGTTGGAATCGGTCGTTTATTGTCTCCCACATGAGCGCCATAACTATTGCCCACATTAGAAGATTCTAAAAAATGTATTCCATTTGAACTAACAAAACGATTCCATAGATGAGAATGCCCGTAATAGACAAATTGAACCCCTGCTGACTCTAACAAAGGCATGAGATCGCGAATAATATAATCATCTTTTTTCGGATACTCATAACGAACTGATTTGATGGTTCCATCGGGTGCAGACTCAATCTTAGCAATAGGATCTGTGTAAGGCGGAACGATATTTCCTCCTAATGTATGCACCGGATGATGAAACATGACAATCTTATATTTTGCTTGCTGAAAGTCTTGGCTTTGTAGCTCTTTTTCTAGCCATTGATATTGAGTACTTCCTTTAGCAATTGGTTCAAAAATAATTTGTCCGTGTCCCCAATTTTCAGGCTTGTTTAAATCTTTTTCTCGTTCTTGAAAGCGTCCGCGAACTTGAGGTTCAAGACTGGGCGATCGCCACATATTTGTAACGTATAAAACCACCAGACGAATATCGCCAAATGTCACGGCATAATACTTCTTTCCACCTGGGCTAGTTTGAGGTAACGTAAAAATCTCTTCGTAAGTATCCGTATTAAACGAATTATTTTTAAGATAAGTTTCTTTATCCTCTTTTGGGTTCGATCGCTGATACAATTTTTCAGCTTGAGTGCGAGGAAAAGCATCGTCAAATTGATCGTTTAATAGCTTTTTAGAAGAGAATTGTCCCATCACTTCATGATTGCCGATCGCAGGAAATAGCGGTACATTTTGTATTAATTGACCGCCGCGATAAACCGTTTTTACTCCACCTTTTTCTAACGTATAATTCGCACGACCTTGAAGACAGGGAAAAAATGCACCGCCTCGCACGTCATCAAACCATTCAGAAGCGCGATCGGGTATATTAATTAAATCCCCTGCTACAAATACAGCATCAACTCGCCCGATTGTTTCTACAACTTTCTGTAAATTAGCAGCCGTCATCGGCATCAGTTGATGATCGGAGGTGAGAAGGATTTTTAAAGGCGTATTCGGTTGAGGATTAGGCGATAAAGTAAAGCGATCGCTCTTAATTTCTTCGTTATTTTTAAGGCTAATAACTTGATAGGGAACCCGTTGTCCTGGCGTTAATCCATTAACTTCAGCTTCGTGTCGCCATATATCTCTTGGCGTTGTTTGTTCGTAAGCTGGCGTAACTTTTGATTTGGCATCTTCTCTAACGCGACTTAATTTTGTTGTGGTTGCTGGTGTCGATTTTTCTAAATTGCTTCCATAAATAACTCGATGATTAGAACCCTCAAAATCGGTTCTACAGTTTATAGAACTTTAAACACACAGTTCCAAATACGGGACAAGTAATTGAACCTATTCGGGTTCCCTGTGTAACCTTTAGTTTTCTGTGTGCACAGCTCGACATCATGCATGGTGCCCAATGATATGGCCCGAC